>WFTN01000091.1 GCA_015485455.1 Planctomycetota bacterium
GGATGAGGAATGGGGGTGTTCCCACATTTCGCTTCGCAAGTGCTCGTCGGGAGAGACGAAGGTGGCGGCGAATACGGTTTGTTGTCGTCATAGATAAATAACCAAGGCAAAACGACTTGGCATCATTGCCAAACGTTCGACCGCAACATGGGTCTCGAATTCTTGAGTTGCGGCGCGGTGAAGAGACCATTGTTGCTGAATTAACCAAATCAGTCAACAAGAAGTGAATGAATTCTTGAGTCGAATCCTCAAGAGAGGGAGGTGTCTGAACCGAACCCCAAAGATCGCGAATTCGCCACCGCCGTGGGCAGCGTAGCACCCGAATGCTGCCTGAGCCGTTTATCTGGGCCACGATTTCATCAATGGGGGGGGGGGCTGAGACTGAGTCGTAGATTGAACACCGAATCGGTCATAAAGTGGTCGTATCTCATGCATTATCCTGGTTCGCCCTATTCGGGTTAAGTCCCCTGGGTGGAAAGTCGATAAAAATTCACGGAGAAAGTTTTTATTGGACGTGAGGAACCGATGGATTGGGAAGAAATTCCGACATTCGATTTAGAAAGAATTCAGGACGTTTGGATGCACATGAGCAGCCTGGGTCTGGTCCTTTCATGCCCTCAATGCGGGGGGAGTCATGAATTCATCCAGCAGACTTTTTGTGGGCTGGCCTTTGGCCTGGTGAAATGCCCCCATTGTGGCGATCTGTCCAAAGTGACCCCAGAAACCTTTGAGCGCATCCTCAATCGCTGGCTTGTAGAATTGGACCAGAAGGAAGCCATAGCAGTGAATCAATCGGTGACGCAAGTCATTGAAGGCTGGCACCAAGATGATGCTTGGAAGGATCTTCTGACTTATCGCGGTACGAATTTAGGCGAACCCACGGAACGAGAGCTTGCCTGCTATGTGAATTCACATTTCTGTACCCGTGAAGCCAAGGAGATCAGGGGTGGATAGACCGACCTTCGTTTTCATTGATGTTCAGAACAAAGAGTTCGCGCCCATTGGACAGCTCTTGGAGGGACGGGGTTTCGGTATCGTAGCCAATGGAGCGTTTTCGAGTCTGATCCCTCGCGCCGAAATTTGGGAGTCTTTTGTGCCGTCTGGCATCGACAAGATTATCGAGCAGGAGCTGACGACATTTGCCGACCATGCAACAAAGGTGATTGGGTGTGAGACTGGGCGTAAGGCTTTTTGTCATCCTCGGGGGAGCTTCATTCCCCGCACAGGGACTCGGTTCTTCAACGATCTTCTGGCATTTCGGTCGAACCAAATCCGTGAGATCGAAACTTTGGAGAATCTCAGTAGGCAGCGGCCAATTGCCGGAATCATCCTCGGGTGTGATAACAGCCACACGCAACGGACTCTTGTTTTGCATGCTCGCAAGTTGGGAATTCCAACGATTCAACTCGCCCATGGGATCTATGGCTCGATGAAACACTTGAGCTATGCTGCGAATATGGATCACGTCTATGCAGATTTCGCCGCGATCTTTGGAGATCGAGCTGAGGAGCATATGCTCCTCCTAGGCAATGATCCCGCCAAGATCGTTAAGGTTGGCTCTCCTACTTGGCACTCCATGTTCTTAAACGCCAAGGAACCGAATCGCGCTGCGGCTAGGTGGCAGTTGGGTCTTCCTACTGGGGGGAAGGTGGTGCTATTTACCTGTGGTTACAGTGAAGCGGGTTCCGCGTTCTTCAAGCAAATGACAGCTCGGTACGTAGAAATTCATCAAGCCTTGGCGAAGGCCATGAAAATGGTTGGCGAGAACGTCCATTTTCTTCTTCGGCCCCATCCCACTGAGCTCAACAGACGTGGGCAGTTGGACGAAGAGCGCAATTTGGTTGGTCGCGCCTATCTGGATTGGATGAGCCAAATGGCCGGCACTCAACCGACACTTTCTCTCGGTGACGTTTCCCTGGCGATCAAAGCATCAGATGTCGTTGTCGCCGTCGGTTCGTCGTCCGTGGTTGGCGCGGCGATTCAACTTCAGAGGCCAACAATCAACATACCCCTCATTGCGGGGGAGTCGCCGACGTTTCTTGAATCTGACGGTGTCGTTTTCGCTGACGGCCCTGATTTGGGAGTTGCAATCAAGAGGATGTTGGATGACTCTCGATTCAGAGAGCAGCACATAGGGGCCCAAAATGATGCCCGGGGAGTCCTCAACTTTGGCAACTCAGCAGATCCTTGTGGTCCGATCGTTGAGTTCTTAGTGGAACAAGCCCAGAAAGAGGTG
>WFTN01000092.1 GCA_015485455.1 Planctomycetota bacterium
AGGCCGCACCGCTATTAGTTCCATTCGTGTCCGCAGTGCTGGCACCCACAATAAAATCTTCTGCGCCATCACCATTAACATCACCTGCACCACTGACGGCATGACCGAAGGCAAAGTCGGTCGAAGGATTGCCGCTCACCAAATGTAGAAGACTACCATCCGCGCCAGAATACACCCGAACAACAGCCATGTTTTCGGAGCCAACAATGACGTCATCGAATCCATCACCATTGACATCCCCAGCAGCGCTTACGGCGTATCCCAATCTTTGGTTTACGACACCATCAAAAACATGCAGGAGTCCCCCTGTAGCTCCCGAGTACACAAAAGCTCTTCCAGAATTGTTGCCAACCCAGTCAGAATAGGGTGCCCCAATGATCAGGTCAGGTACGCCATCGCCGTTCACGTCTCCAGCACCACTGACAGATGCCCCGAACCAGTCACCAGGGGTAACACCCAGAAAGGAATACAAAAGACTGCCATCAGCCCCTGACCGCACGGATGCCTTACCAACACTGATCGCCAGTCCATTGTCATAACCAGGAGAGCCAATGATAACATCTGCGAGACCATCCCCATTGACATCGCCGATGCCGCTAACAGACCGCCCAAGTTCCTCTTGAGCGCCACTCCCGTAGAATTGATGACTAAGAGCAGCCTGTGCAGCGGCGACCCCAGAACAACACAGCGATAAGATAAGAACAACAAGAGTCGAAACGGCCCGATGATGATTCGTAAGCATGGACAGGCAGTCCTTTCAAAACTTCAGAGAATATGATGGTTCTCCAAGGGCAATCAATGATTCAGCTGGATCAGAAGAATAGGATCGTAGAGACCTCCGAGGCCCATGTCAACTCCTGATGCAGGTTCGGCACGAGTCCCCAGAGCGATTCTGAGTAACCCGGACACCTGAAGTCGTCTATCTAGTTCCTGCTCCAAGCCTAAGTTACAGCGAAGAAAGGAACCTGCAGCAGTGGGCTGCACCCAAGCCGAAATACTCAAAGACAGACCCAAGAGCTCAAACCATGCGAAGACATCAATGGAGCCCTAGCCCTCGACTTTTTTCTTCGGCGGCCTCAGTATTGCGAGACCCAGAGCCAGGGCGGTGAGCCATGCGCCGATTCCCAGGTCAGACAAGGACTGCTTTGCTTCGCCAAGCTCGCCCCCACCAACCCGTTCACGCAACCAATAGACGAAGCCGACTTCACACCCGACCGCCAGGAGAGCCCAAAGGCGAGAACCAAGGACTCCGGGGATTGCCAATAGGAAGCCAAGGGCTGCCACCAGCAACATCGCGCCGCCTTCCAAAACAATATCATTCTCGCTGCCACTGGTGAGCATCTCATAGCCAACAGCAGCGCTACTTGTGCCAACCTCGTAGCCTTTGAGAGAACCATCGTCAAAACTGCCAATGACATAGGCAGCAAGGACGTTCGTTTCAGAAACAGATTCAGAGAAGGACTGAACCAGGCCCTCTGCAAAGGTATTGGTCTCCCATTCTGCCCAAGGAAGAAGCATGCCTGAGACAAAGAGGATGATCGCCAATAACTTCATAGGGGAACCCAGTCGCAACGGGGATGACTTAAAACGAGATGATTCCTGACTCTACCCAAGATAAGTTTTTTGTGCCATCGAAACATGAAGTCGATCCGCGCCAATAGACACCAAAACTTCATGGGGAGCTAAGCATTTGAGTCTTGGCGGTCAGAAGATCATCACAAAGAAGTTCTTCGACAAAAAAAGACTTTTCGGCGTATACTCCGTTGGCAGGAATCAATGATACGAAAGAGTACTCATGTTGAATTTCCAACCCTTGGCGCTATTCGCGGCCCCAGAGAGACGGGTGAGAAATGGCGAAGAACCGATTGCTCCTCAACAACGAAAACCAAGAACGGCACAAAAAGTCATACTCTTCGACGGTGTGTGCAACTTATGCAACGCCAGTGTTCGTTGGGTTCTCCGTCACGACCACAAACAACGATTCGACTTTGCCTCTTTGCAATCTGAGGCCGCCCATGAACGATTAGCCCATCACTTAAGCGAAGAAGAAATCGCCATCTTGCCCGACAGTATCATCCTCATCGACGAAAGTGGCGTACACACCCAGTCAACAGCGGTCCTCAAGATCGCCAAAGAATTAGGCTTTCCCTATTTCTTTGCCGCCGTCTTCTTCACCTTACCTCCGTGTGTGCGTGACCCCATCTATCGGTGGATTGCCCGCAACCGCTATCGCTGGTTTGGCCAACAAGACACATGTTTGTTGCCAACGCCAGAATTGGCGGACCGTTTCTTGGACGGGCAAGAACCTCCGAACGTTTAGCTCAGGAAAGTCGCCGAGGGATTCGTTTTAGGCATGGCCATGCAGTCTCTGGAAAGACATAGAGGCAAGCAAAGTGGTTGTATTTGCATCATTTCGTTCTATTTTGTTGTATTTGAGACATAAATTGCCGATACTATGACTGTCATCAAATGGAGGCTGCCCCATGGCGGAAGTGAGCATTGTAAGCCCTGATGCCCCAAGAGTGTTGTCTAGGGCCCTTCTGAAGGCCGGTCGAGAGATGGGGCTTTCGCAACTTCTCTTGGGCAAAGTCATTGGCAAGAATCGCACAACCATCGCCAGAGGCATCGACCCCCAGAGCAAAGCTGGAGAATTGGCTCTCTTATTAATCCGCTGCTATCGCAGCCTCTTTGTCCTCGTAGGTGGGGACTCAACAGACATGAAACACTGGATGCACACCAGCAATCACCACACCGGCGGTGTTCCAGCAAAGCAGATTCAGACTGCAATCGGCCTAACGCGGGTCCTTGCCTACTTAGACGCCATGCGCGGCAAGGTTTAATGGATATCCTCAGTCAATGCCTGAAGAACGCCGAACCCACCTTTTGTTCAGGTCGCCTGACCCGCGTGGTCGAAAGCCAGGAGCAGATCGCAACCAACAGCTTGGTGAACACCCTCGAAGAGCAAGGTTTACTGGAGGAAATGCTCGAGCAGTCCAAACCTCTCCGGCCCCAAGAAACCGAGAGACTTCATTGGCTCCTCGCCACGCCATTTCGCTATCCGCCCCTACTCCACGGATCGCGCTTCGG
>WFTN01000093.1 GCA_015485455.1 Planctomycetota bacterium
ACTAAGGGCTGACCCTCACCGTTCTTCGCTGGGCGAATTTCGTAAAGGGCCACAACTGTATGACCTGCTCCGATCTCACCAGCATCCTTGGTATCGTCGTTGAAATCCTCTGCCGCCAAGAGGCGGTTCGTATAGCCCAAGAGACGGTAAGATGCCACTTCGGTGGGATTAAACTCCACTTGCAACTTGCAGTCCTTGGCCACCGTGACCAAAGTGCCTTCCAATTCTTCCACCAAGACCTTGTTGGCTTCTTTGTTGCTATCAATGTAGGCGTAATGACCATTGCCCTTGTTAGCCAAGGCTTCCATCTTATCGTCTTTGATGTTGCCAGTGCCAAACCCAAGCACGCTCAGGAAAATGCCCGTCTTGGCCTTTTCTTTGATCATCTTGATGAGAGAACTGGTATCACTCACGCCAACGTTGAAGTCGCCGTCGGTACACAAGATCACCCGGTTCGTCCCTTCCACATCAAAATTCTCACTGGCAGTCTTGTAGGCCAGCTCAATACCCGAAGCGCCATGAGTCGAGCCCTTGGCGGTAAGCCTATCCAAGGCAGCCAAAATCACGCTCTTTTCATGACCTCGGGTTGCGGGAAGAACCAAACCCGAAGAACCGGCGTAGGTGACGATGGTCACCCGGTCATCTTCACCCAATTGCTTCACCATGGCTTTGAGACCACGAACCAACAAAGGCAATTTGTCCGCTGATTTCATTGAACCAGAAACATCAATCAAGAAAACCAAATTGCTTGGGCCACGGGCATCCCGAGCAATCGTCTTAGCCCGAAAGCCAATGCGCAAAAGCCGATTCTCCAAATTCCACGGGCAAGAAGCCACCTCAGCGTGGATACGAAGAGGCTCGCCGAATTCTGGTTGGGGATCATCATAGTGAAAGTAATTCACCATTTCGTCCACGCGCACAGCATCCTTTGGAGGCCAAACTCCGGAATTAAGATGGCGACGCACGTTGGCGTATGATGCTGTGTCAACATCTAAGCCTATGGTTGAAAGCGGGCTCACACCCACCAGGGAGAAGTCGTTTTCACGAACTGCGGCGTAGCTCTCTCCTGAGCTATCAGCTTTGGTCGTTTCGTCCAAAGAGGAATGGCGAGGTTGCATTTCTGTGACAAACTTTCTTGCCTTTCTCCCGTTGGTTAGTCCCTTCGCTATCAACTCTCTCTTACGCAATCGTTGTGATTTCTTGCGAGCATCCAAGGACCTCGACGCCCTTCTCTTGTTTCCGGAATGCCGGCCAAAGTAGCCTCCCCCCGCACCACCGCCTAACCCCAGGGACATGGCGCCCAAACTCTTCTTTCCTGGTTTCGCGCCCCCACGGTCAGCCCGAGATCCCCCAACCCAGGCTCCACCCGTGGTCGCAGAACCAGGGTTCAAATTTCCAGGGGAACCAGGTACTGGGCTTCCTCCACCTCCCGGTGCAGGGCCGCCACCAGGGGTGTTCAAAAAAGTAACTCCGACAGTTGAATTGCCATGTTGGTCGCTGCTTGAACCCTTGGCAGAGCCTTGGGCCTGATCAGGAGCTATTGTTCGGGTTCTCTTCAACTCCTCTTTCAAGCGGTCAACGACCTCACCGCGGTCCCGAGAAATTGTCACCTCGGAGTGGGTGATGCGAGAATTATCCTTCAAGTCCCCAGGCTTTAGTTCGCCAGCTAAATTCAATCTCACTTGATCTATTGATAGAGGCTGACTCTCAGTGTCCGTCCCAGTCGTTTGATGCCGCTCGCGGTATTCGGAAACAGTTAAAGCCGAAGCGTCCTTTTTCATGGCTGTAAGTTCTTTGGTGATGACCAATTCTTCGCCACGGGGACCGTTATTGCCTCCAGCAAAACTAATTGCTCCACTGATCGCCAATATCATCCCTGCGGCAACAGCGAAGGGCCGAAGATCAGCAAAGAACCCTGGCTTGGCCACAGTCGAGCCCGTCACTTTCTCAATGACACCCCGTCTTTTGGGATCAAGTCCAGGAGCGTCTTCTTCAGACATCTTGGCCTTAAGCTCGGTGGTGAGACCCACCATGTCATCGAAGAATGATTTGGCGGCCAGATCATTCGTGACCAAGTTTAGGGCTTTTTTCTTCTCATCGCCTTGGAGTTCTCCTAAGGCCAAAGAAGTCAGCATGATTTCATCAGTTATGTTCATGTTATTCTCCTTGTGCTCGCTTGGTGCCCTGAGCCGGGATGGCGAGCTTCGCTCTCAACGAGCGCAAAGCGGTATGGATCAAAACGCCGACGTGGGAGATTGAGACCTCCATCACCGAACCTATCTCGCGATAACTCAGGCCTTGTTGAAACTTGAGCCTGAGGATTTCTTGCTCACGAGGCGGCAACACGGAAACTGATGCCAAGATGCAATTGAGATGATCCCGTTTTTCTGCAACCTGCGCCGGATCAAAATCCTGGGAAACTTCTTGTGGGTGGGTCACGTCTTCTGCCATGTGGGTCATGCGACTCTCCTTTCGAATCACGTCCAAAGCCCGATTTCGACAGACGGTGAAGAGCCAGACCCGTAAGACGGGCTCCGTCTTTTCTTGCTCTTGCAAACACAAACGCAAAAAAGTGTCTTGGACTACGTCTTGAGCCCGTTCGAGATCGCCTAAGATCTGATAGGCATAGAGGATGAGCTTGCGCTCATGCCGATCCAATGCTTTCATGACCCAGGCTCTGTCCCCGCCCTGTCCAACTTTGCTGCTCGTTTCCGCCATTCGATCTGCCTATTTACCTATTGCCGTTCTTGGGCACGCTTGAAGAACGATCCACATCGCAGTTTCTTAGGAGAAAATTTATCATATGAGGAAGAAGGGAAAGAGAAGAGCCCAATCACCTCGAACGACGTGATTGGGCCAGTTTCATGGAGATGTTTCTCAAAAAAGAAAATCTTCAGCGCTGGTGAAGTCCCATCACCATGCCATCCTTGAGGCTCACCGCCAGCCCATCAGCAAACACAGCAATGTCGGATATCTGTCCCCGGGTGAACTCTTGAGGTTGCCCCAAACGCTCCACAAGTTCTTTGACACTTTGACCGACATAGGCGCCCTTTGCGGGTGGTAAGGTTCTCTTGAATTTCAGGTCCCCTTTGGGGTTGACCCATAACACCACACCACCAGATAGCCGAACCGTTGGCTCGCCGTCGCCAACTTTACTTTTCTCATAGTAGAGTTCGAGAGATCCAGCTCGCCTACCAGTCATTGCAGACGGCACACCAAGAGCATGTATGAGTTCGGTATAAGAACGCCCCAACCATTCAGAGTCATTCTTAAGGACTGGCCTTTCTTCCGCTTGGGCCGGAATCCAAGCCACCATGCAGGCCACAACCATCAATGCGGAAACACCGAAAAAACGCGTGATCATGTTGATACTCCGTTTTTGTTTACTCGACTTGGACAGGCGCGGCAGAATGAATGTGGCAAATCCATACAGTCATGGGTCCCAACCCGAGCTCACGATACAAGTCTCACTTTCGAGGCTACGGTTTAGGATGGGGTCTAAGCGACATGAGAGGAAATTTGGTTGTATCCCACACCGGTGGTCTTCCGGGCATGCTTTCAAAGACCATTCTCATCCCCGACCTGAACTTGGGCATTGTTTTGCTGTCGAACACCAGCAACGGCGGTGGCGGTCTTTTCGAATCGGTCACCCGAACCATCGTCGACAGCTATCTTGGGCTGGAAGACTTTGGCTGGATCGAGAAATTCGTCGCAGCAACTCAAAGACGAGCAAGCCACGGAGACGCGGTTTCGGCCCGGGTTTGGCAAACCGTGGAAAAGGCAAAGAATACAGCAATCGTTCATGAGAATTTCGTTGGTATCTACGCCGACAAATGGTTCGGCAAGATCGAAGTTTTCATGAAAGGAAAACGCATGTGGATCAAGTGTCTTCGCTCACCCAAGCTAAATGGCCCCATGCAATTTTACAAAGCCAACACATTCGCGGTGAAATGGGAGTATCAAGATATGGTTGCGGACGCCTTTGTCAACTTCATGCTAGACGAAGAAGGTAAAGCTCAAGGGTTTAAGATGAAAGGAATCTCACCCAACATCGATTTCAGCTTCGACTTCCATGATCTCGACCTCAAACGAATCCAATCCAAATAGTTCACCACCTTTTCGTAAACGAGGAGAGGCGGACCGACTTCCAATGCCCGTTCCTCAGAGCCTCTTGTGGCCAGTCTCCCCTCCTCGCCCCTTGGACGGTTGGGCAGCCTTCGATCTGGCATGTTTTCCGAATAATCACAACAATCTCATAAATGGGTCAAGGCAAGCTTTTCCACCACCAAGAAGATGTCAAGGGCCCCAGACCAAGACCACAGCTATCACAGATTGCACCGGGCCTCCTTCCAATCGCCACGCCCCGTCAAAGATCAGAAAACTTATTATCTCGTCCTGTTCAGAATGGTTGCTTTTCATTATCCTTCTGCCGCGGTTGAGCATCGGGGGCAAAGGCTCATCCGTCCAGGCAGTTGACTAGCGGGCACACGTTTGTCTGCAACAAGAGGATCCGCAGACGACCATGGTCTCCAACAAGAATTCATCCACACCGTTCACGCTCTACTCGTGGTCCGACCAAGTCTTTCAACAACTCTTTGCCCAATCTCCCGATGCACTCATTGTGGCTCAAGAAGATGGCTTGGTCCATTGGGCCAATAGCGCCGCGATCTCCTGGTTAGGGTTAGAACCGAGCGACTTCGATCGCCTCCCCCAAACACTGATGCAAAACGGGGAAATCGAGGCAGCCGATGGGCGTGTGGGTGAAGCGCGGGTCTTGGGGTTCCAATGGCAGGAAGAATCGGCGCGCCTCATTTCGATCCGGGACATCACGTATCGCCACCGTCGGGAAAAGGCACTTCAGCAACGAACCAAACAACTCGAATCCCTCAACGCCAACCTGGAACACTTAGCCCACTTTGACCCGCTTACCTCGGCCCTCAACCGCCGGGGATTAGAAAGAAAGCTCGCCATTGAAATCGACCGGGCAGACCGGGAAGGCACATCTTCTGCAGCGGTCATGATCGACTTTGACAATTTCAAGAAGCTCAATGAAGACTTTGGGCATGCGGTGGCTGACCGGGTCCTGGTTCATGTCACTCGCATCTTCAAATCCCTGCTGCGCCCTCAAGATTTGGTGGCCAGAATTGGTGGCGACGAGTTCTTGCTCATTCTGCCGGATACAAGAGAAGCAGAGGCCATGCGAGTAGCCGAGCGACTGCGATCCAGCGTCGAAAGGCAACCTTACCACAGTAGCAACCAAGAAGTGCCGGTCACAATTAGTTTGGGTCTAAGCCAAGTATCGGCCCACGACGGCGGGATTTCTCAAGTATTGGCAGACGCCAGATGTGCCTTGGAACAAGGAAAACGCTCAGGAAAGAACTGCGTTGGCATGTCCATTTCTCAAAGCCAACAAAATCAACCCGGCCTGGAAAACGTCCTGGGACTCCTCAAAGGAGCCGCCGCTATCCGGCCAGTGAATCTCCCAGTCTGGAACTTGCATACCAACGAAGTTGTTGGTCAAGAGATCCTCAGCAGGGGCCCCGTGGGCCCCTTCGAGATGCCCATCGATTTATTCCGTGCCTGCCCAGATGAAGGGGTTGAAGGAGCTCTCGATCTCCTTTGCTTAAGAAGCTGCATCGCCGCCGGCCTGAAGCTGGCGCAAAAAGGGCAGCAAATATTTCTCAACATCCTCCCCACCACCCTGCAAAACGTGGATGCCTCTGTTCTGTTATCCCACTTTCCCGATCACATCCAAGCAGGTCAGTTTTGCATCGAAATCAGCGAACAACACGTGATCGGAGATCCGGCCAAACTCTGCGGCATTCTCAATAACTTGCGAGAAAGCGGCCTCACCATCGCCATCGATGACGTGGGTTTCGGGCGTAGTTCGCT
>WFTN01000094.1 GCA_015485455.1 Planctomycetota bacterium
CACCGAAAGTACCTCGGCTTTCTTCCGACCCCGCTTGTTCGTTGGATTTCTTGATGAAGATGTAAGGGAATTCGAACCCAAAGAAGCCTACGTAACGATCGAGGGCGATGGTTTCGACCTTCGGGTGGGCCAGTTCATCGAAAACTGGGGCATCGTCGACACTTACAATCCTATTGACATTCTAAATCGGCGAGACCTAAGGACAGACATCCTTGACCCAGATCGACTGGGTGAGTTAGGAATAAGATTGCGCCTTTTTTGGGATGGCAATGAAACATGGGGTGAGCCCACCTTATCCCTCTATGCCCTTCCGGTTTTTCGTGAAACTCCTTTTCCGACTCAAGCCAACCGCTTCAACTTCAATTCACCCAAGTTGCCCTTCGACGACGATCGTAGCTTTGATCCGGATGGCTTCGATGAAGGTCTCTATGCTATTCGGTTTCAAGCAAGTATTTTCACCAGCCTCCTGAACGCCGACATACAAGGGGCGGTGGCCCGAGGTCCCGAGAAGTTCCCTGGTTTTTTCTTAAAGAGGGGCAACCAACCCATAGGCCAAGGGGCCTACTATGGTGCCTGGACTTTCGGTGCGGGAATGCGGGCTGTTCCTAACGAAGATACAATGGGATCATTCCTGGCCAAAATCACTTTCAAGTTGGAGATGATCTATAAGGTCCCTTACACCTTTAACAACTCCCCTCTCGATGAACCCGATAACTATTTTTCCTTTGTGTTCGGAATCGACCGCGTATTCAATGACCTTCTGAGGGAACAGGATCAATTGACCCTAACTTTGGAGTACGCCCGGGAGGAAGGTGCCACTGACGCCGTGAGTCAGTTTCGGCCCTTTCGCAATGACTTGATCGTACGCCTATTCTGGGAAGCCAATGACTTCTCTCGTACATCCTTAGAAGGCAGAGCTTTGTTTGACTTGGAGAGCGACGAAATCCTCTGGGAAATCATCTTCAAACGCCAGCTTCGCTTCATCGACGAAGACCTGACCCTGACCATCCAGGTGCAAGGATTCGAGCCTGCCCGAACTGGACGATCGCTCTACGATATTTTTCCTGACAACACTTCTGCTCTCATCGGCCTGCGCTGGAACTTCTGATAAGCGTTCGAACTGGCAAATCTGGGCGCGGTCAAGTGTCAATGATCCTCTGGTTGATGGCGAATCACTTCGCCATTGACCAAGAAAATGACGTCTTCAGCGATGTTGGTAGCCAGATCAGCAATGCGTTCCAAGCAGCGGGATACGGACAAATAGTGGATGGCTCGGCGTAAACAATCGGGTTTCTTGCGGCCCACTTCCTCCACGCTTGAGAACATGGCGGCATGGATTTCATCGACTTGATCGTCGACTTCAAGAACATGGTTAGCCAAGGAAGTGTCGAGCTGGATCAAAGACTGAAGGCTCTCCCCCACCATGGTCTTGACAATCGACTGCATGCGCATGAGGTCACCGGGAGCTTCCATGGCTTCATGGGTTGCCAAGTAGTGGGCCCTTCCAGCGATGCTGGCAGCTAAGTCTCCCATCCTCTCCAGGTCATTGTTCACTTTCAGAACTGAAATAACAAAACGCAGGTCAGTGGCGACGGGCTGGTGCAGCGCCAGAACCTTAAGGCATTCTTCTTCTAAATTAACTTCGAGTCGGTCGATTTGATCATCACCAGCCTGAACTTGGCGGGCCAAGGCATCGTCTCGGTTCTTCAAAGCACTGAGAGCGGAGGTAATCGCATCCTCCACGATCTTGCCCATAAAGTTAAGATGGGCTTTGAGCGACTCAAAATCTCTCATGAGATGCTGCGGCATATCGTTTCTCCCTAACCGAATCGTCCTGAGACGTAGTCCTCGGTTCGCTGATTAGATGGGTTTTGGAACATCTTTTCCGTGTGATCAAACTCGACCAACTTGCCTGCTTCCATAAATGCCGTGTAGTCCGAAGCTCGGGAAGCCTGTTGCATGTTGTGAGTCACAATGACAAAAGTGTGATTCTGCTTCAGCTCAAGCATCAGATCCTCCACACGCCCAGTGGACAGAGGATCGAGGGCCGAGCAGGGTTCGTCCATGAGAATTACTTCCGATTGCATGGCAAGGGTCCTGGCGATGCACAACCTTTGTTGCTGACCGCCAGACAGTCCCAAAGCTGACTTGTGGAGGCGATCCTTAACCTCGTCCCAAATCGCAGCGGAACGAAGGGAGTTTTCCACCAGCTCGTCAAGGTCACCTTTGAAGCCGTTAATTTGTGGGCCCCAAGCAACGTTCTTGTAGATCGTCTTGGGAAACGGGTTTGGCTTCTGAAAGACCATACCAATGCGCAAACGAACCTCCACGGGGTCGACCGCAGGATCATAGATGTCGATGCCCTGGAAGCGAATAGCCCCCTCCAAGCTCGCACTGGGAATGAAATCGTTCATACGATTGAAGGCGCGAAGAAAAGTGCTCTTACCACAACCCGACGGACCAATAATGGCGGTGATTTGATTGGCGGCAAAAGCGAGACCCACGTCGTCAACAGCAACAGTGTTCCCGTAACGAATGGTGACATGCTCGGCAGAAAGGGCCGAGTCTTGCCGCGGATCTGGGGCTTCCTTTTCAGGCTCACTTCCTTGGTTGAACTTATTCGGTTGTATTTTCATTTGAGTCAATTTGCATTTCCTTCAGCACGATGCCGAATCCAGACTGCAATTCCATTCATGATCACAAGAAAGACAAGCAAAGCCACAATGCCCCCGGCTGCCAGATCTTGAAATTCCGATTGTGCCTTCGTGGTCCAGCTATAAATTTGCAATGGCAAGACAGTGAATGAATCCATGGGTCCAGCGGGAGCATCGCTGATGTAGGCAACAGCACCAATAGTGATGAGAGGCGCCGTCTCCCCGATAGCTCGAGACAGTGCCAGAATAACTCCAGTCAAGATCCCCGCTAGAGCTGTGGGTAGAACATGATGAACAACCGTTTGCCAGGGAGTCGCTCCCAGCGCTAGGGCGGCATGGCGGATCGTGGACGGTACGGCACGAATCGCCTCTCGAGAAGCGATGATGATCACCGGTAGCACCAGCAGTGACATGGTCAAGGAACCGGCAAGAACACTCTGCTCCAAGGCAAGGAATCGTACGAAGACTGTAGCCCCTAGGATTCCGTAGACAATAGAAGGGACCCCCGCAAGGTTCGAAATGTTGACATCAATAAGATGAGCCCAGCGATTCTTGGGAGCAAACTCTTCCAAATAGAGGGCTGCCGAGACGCCGCATGGAATGGAAATCAAAGCTGTCAATCCCATCATCCACAGAGAGCCAGCAATGGCTGGCCAGATACCGCAGTCTTCAGGTCGCCACGATGGCGCATTGCGAAGAAAATCAACATCAATGAGACCAACACCCTTATGTCCAACATGAACCAGCAAGACCGCCAGAAGAACGAAGCACGACCAAGTGAATAGAGAGCAAATCGACTTGAAGTAGAGAGCCCGTCGTCTTCTCTTCCGCAGATTGAGGTTCGCCGTATCAAGCCAGCTCATTCGTAGACCTCCCGATACTTGCGCAACACGCGGTGGGCCACCATGTTGATGCCCAAAGTAATAAGGAAGAGGAGCATACCCACAGCAAAAATGGCGTGATACTCAGGAGTCCCGCGGGGTGTGTCTCCCATGGAGACTTGAACAATAAAAGCGGTCATCGTCTGGATCGATTCCGTGGGCAAGAAACTCATGGAGGGTGTGGCCCCCGCAGCAATGGATACGGCCATTGTTTCCCCCACGGCCCGAGAGAACGCCAGAACAAAGGACGCCGTGATGCCCGATAGGGCGGCGGGGAATATGACTCTTGTGAGAGCCTCAAATCGAGTAGCACCCAGAGCCATGGCACCTTGCCGAAGGGAACCTGGCACGGCGCGGAGAGCATCGTCACAGAGAGATGCAATCATGGGGAGAATCATGATCCCGACGACAATGGAGGCACTGGCTGCATTGTAGGTTTCGGTACCACTATAGATCGACTTGAGCACGGGCGTGATGGCCGTCAATGCGAAATAGCCATAGACAATCGTCGGAATACCGGCCAACACTTCCAAGGTCGGTTTGACAATCTTCCTCATCCGTGGAGAAGCGTATTCACTGAGGTAGATGGCGCAGCAAACACCAATGGGGATGGCCACCAAAGCCGATCCAACGACAATCTGCAAAGTCCCCACGACTAGAGGTAAGACACCATATTCTCGAGGTACGATGAGAGGTTGCCAAGTCGTACCGAGCAAGAAATCGAGGGGCGCAACCTCAAAAAAGAAAGGAATCGATTCCCAGACCAAGGACACAACGATGGTGACTGTCGTGAGGATCGAAAGGAAGGCGCAGAAGAAAAGGAACCCGTGGATTCCTCCTTCCAACCACCGTGACTTCTTTTGGGCAAGAATATTCAATTCAGCTCAACCTATTCATGACATGGTCATTTTGCGTAGCCAAAACTCAGCCTCCAGTCGTGGCGCGTCCTGTGACTTTGTCATCAAATCGCTTGCGGTCCCTAACATAGACACTGTCAGGAAGAGGGACATATCCCACGGCCTTGACCAGTTCAGGCGCATGGTCCAGATAAAAGTGAACAAAGTTCTTGACCTCTGTACGATCGGATTCAGCTTCGGAGACGTAGATGAAGATAGGACGAGACAAAGGTGCGTAGGTACCCTTGTTGATGGTTTCCATGGTTGGCGTGATCGGCCCAGCACCATTGTCAATGGGAACAACTCGAAGAGAATCACGATTCTCGACGTAATAGGCATAACCGAAGAAGCCAAGAGCATTCTTGTCGCCAGCGATGCCTCTCACCAAGACGTTGTCGTCCTCACTCATGGTAAAGTCACTGCGACAAGCACCCGGTTTACCGTTGATCACTTCGGTGAAATAATCGAATGTTCCCGAGTCGACCCCTGGGCCGAAGAGTTTCATTTCGACATCGGGCCAGGTCGAACGGACATCCTTCCAAGTGCGGACTTGACTTCCCACTTTCCAAATCTTGCTCAACTCTTCTACGGTCAAAAAGTCAACGAAGTTATTGTCCTTGTTGATGACCACGCTGAGGCCGTCGTAAGCTATGGGCATTTCGATGAAACCGACCCCATGCTCCTTGGCTTTCTTGATCTCTTTGTCCTTGATCATACGAGAGGCATCGTTGATATCCGTGTCCCCAACACAGAATTTCTTGAAACCTCCACCCGTCCCCGACACGCCAATCGTCACTCGCACGTCTTTGTGTTCTCTTTGGAATTCGACGGCAACTGCTTCAGTAATCGGAAAAACAGTACTGGAACCATCGATCTTCACGGTGACCTTGTCTGCGGAGGCGCCGCAAGAAGCCAACAAAACACAGATGGCGAAAGAAGCCAAGTTCTTCATTTAAGTCTCCTCACCGGGTTCAACCGGTCTTTCATTTGTCTTTCTGTTCTGATCTGACAAATAGATTCTCATGAAGTTTCTTGTGCATAAGGTAAATTTCCCGTGAACGATTGAAACACTGTGAAGAGCTCGGGAAGCCCCCTTGTTCATGAGTCCACGGCGGTTGTGTAAAGGCCATTGAGCCGACTTACTATCACAATGACCACAATCTCATGAACAAGGCGGGCTGGTCAAACATACTTCTTGCGCTGAATCTGCCCCTGATGCAGACTAGGGGCTCGGCCAGTTCGAAAATTCTCAAATCGAAGGTGTCCACCATGAAACGGTCCTATTTTCTCTTAGTCCCCCTTGCAGCTCTCATGCTGAGCTTTCATGTGTCTGCCCAAGACGTCGCAGACAAGAGTTTAAGTGCTCTCCTCAAAGACTACGCAGCCAGCAAAGAAAGTCGCATCAAGAAATACAAAACGTTCAAACCACGTTTCGAATCATTCGCCAAAACTCACGAAGGAAGCGAAGACGGACTTAAAGCTCACCTATGGCTGTTCAAGAACTCATGGTGGCTTCGCCAAGAGAACAAGATGGAGTCAACTGCTGTCTCCATCGTCGACCACATCATCGAAACCTATCCAAAATCGAAATTGCTCGATGAGATCGCCGCAGCAAAATACGTCCTGCCCAAAGATCAGCGCCTCAGCTACTTCCGAAGGATTCGTAAGATCTCACCCCATAGTTCGGTTCGCGCCGCCATGCTCTTGGGAGAATCCTATTCGCAAAATGGCGACGCCAAGCGTTCAACTCTCGAAGAGCTAAAAAAGAAGTTTGGCAAGGTTTCATGGAATGCCTCCACCTACGGAGCAATCGCCTCAGCCCTGATGAATCCTCACGACAGAGCAAAGCTCAAGATCGGCCAAACAGCACCTGACATCGAAGGAAGTGATGTGGATGGCACAGCCTTCAAGCTCAGTGACTACCGAGGCAAAGTTGTGCTTTTGGATTTCTGGGGAAATTGGTGAGGTCCTTGCCGGGGCATGTACCCACACGAGCGGTCGCTCGTCAAAAAACTCGCAAATCGTCCATTCGCAATTATCGGTGTCAACAGTGACGACTCAAGATCGGAGCTCAAGGAGGTCGTCAAGAAAGAAAGGATCACCTGGCGCTCTTTCTTTGATGGCGGCGTCATCGGAGGGCCCATAGCCACCAGTTGGGGTGTCCGGGGTTGGCCGACGATCTACGTTTTGGATCACCTCGGCGTCATCCGTCACAAAGATCTGCGGGGTGAAGAGCTAGAAAAGGCCATCGATGCCTTGGTAGTTGCCGCTGAAGCCGCAAAAAAGAAATAGTCTTCGACTGAACCACATGACTCCCAAGCTCCACCCATTTGTCAGCTTGGGGGTCTTCATCAACGTTCTTCAATAAGCTGAACTCAACCCCCTCTTGACCGGACACTACATCATGAAGTTTTCTATCGTCGCCCTTCTTGTCGTTTGTGGCCTCATCGATACCACGTCCTCCACCCCTCAAACCGAACCTGAAGGCAAGCCCCAAAAAGTGCCCATTTCCAGTCGGATCATCGTTACGAAGGTCGGTGAACGCACCTTAGTTCAGGACATTTGGATTGATGCACCCATCGCGAAGGTTTGGGCAGCGTTCACCACCGACAAAGGTTGGATGAGCTGGGCTTCACCCTTGGCGAAAATCGAACTCAAAGCGGGAGGCACGATTCTCAGTCACTACAAACCGAAAGCGAAAATTGGCGATCCCGGAACAAACACGCTGCACATTCTGAATTACGTCCCAGAACGGATCTTGACCCTCCAAGCGGATCTTCACAAAAACTGGCCAGAAGTCATGAAAGAAGACCATAAGAATCTCATGAATATCCTCGTTTTTGACCCTGTCAGTCCGAAAAGAACCCATCTCGTGTCCTACGGCGTTGGCTACGGTAGCTCACCGGTTTATGAGAAACTCCTGAAGTTCTTCATCCCGGCGAACGAAGGACTCTATCGAAAACTCAAAGCTGTCCTTGAAGGCAAAGACAAAAGCGGCGTTCACGACAAGTAGCAAGAGAGCTGCCTAAAGTCCCAAGTGCGAGTCAATCCGCGAAGACGAATTCCCAAAGCTCAGATCGCGGGTAGGCTCTTGGACTGCGAATCACCGTCAAGGTCATGGTGTCCCCACGTTCAACGCGACTGGGTTGCTTTTGTTCCGAAGCTGTGGCACCCACAAGTTCATAGCTCCATCCTATTTCACCTTTCTCTGCCTGTCTTCCAAACTTCATAGTAAAAGTGGATGACCCGGCTGCGACAGTCTTAGGTGCGAGACGCGCTTCAAATGAGAATTGCCCGGTGAGATCTGTACGGATAGTTCTCTCAAAGTTCTTGCCAACTTTTCCCTCTGCTCTAAAGGTCAGCATAGCATTTGGATTCGGCCGACCATTGCTTCGTCGAGCCAAGCCTCGCACATACCGGTGGGGGCCAAGCTTCACCAGGATTCTATGCTCACCTTTTTTGATCTCGATCTGAGCATTCACGTCCGTCGGGTTGCCGTTGGAAAAACGCTTAGCTGTCGGATTAGAGTCTTTGAAGAAAATAGTCGTAGGCCCCACAGATAGACGCCGGAAGGTAGCTACGCCGTCTTCGGTGGTAATCGCTGTGCTGATCAAGGAGTTGCCGTTGACCCGAGGAATCTCCTCCAGGC
>WFTN01000095.1 GCA_015485455.1 Planctomycetota bacterium
CGGGCCCGAGCGAAAGCTGTTTCCGGGTCATCACTGATGTGGTTCGGCCATCCCAGCATCCCTGTGCCTGTCGACTCCTCAAGGCTCGGCGGCATCAAGCTTTCCAGAAGGGAAGGCATTTGCGCACCTTGAGCGCCATTCATCGAGTAGAGTCCCAAGGCGAGGAAGCACACCGCAATGGTGCCCCCTATCCCACCGACACGGTCAAGTTTGCCATCGTCCTTGAAGCGAACCACACCCAGGAGATAGAGGCCATTCATGATAAAAATGACAACCCACATCCAAAGGATGGCGGTACGGGTGAAGATTCCCAGACCAAAGTAAGCGTCCATAGCTCCGATGAACTTGAGAGCAAAGGCCAGCTCAAGGAAACCAAGCGTCACTTTCACGGAGTTCAACCATCCGCCACTCTTGGGCATGCTTTTCATCATCTTAGGGAAGAGCGCCAAGAAGAAAAACGGCGTCGCTAAGATCAGCGAAAAGGTAAACATGCCGACGATGGGAAACAGCCATTCTTCGCTGGCCGCAGCATCCACCAAAATGGCCCCAACCAAAGGTGCCGTGCAAGTGAAACTTGTGAGCGAGAACAGAAGCCCCATTCCCAAAGTTCCGCCAATGCCGCCCTTTCCTTGCACGCCGCTGGCTTTGTTCATCAAGAACGCAGGAGGACGCAGTTCGAACATGCCGAACAGGGACAAAGAAAACAAGACAAAGAGGAGACCAAAGAAACCTTGGAGCCAGCCATTTGTGGCCAAGAACTGTGGGCTCAAACTGGCTGACACTTTCGACAGCATAGTAAAGCCAACGCCGATGCCAACAAAGCTCGTGACAATGCCGATGACGTAGACAGTTGGCAACAGGAGTGGGTTCTTGTGCTCTTTCTCAGCCTGCTTGGTAAAGAATGACATCGTCACCGGGATCATAGGAAACACGCAAGGTGTTAGGAGTGCCAAGAGCGCCGCGATTGCCGCCTTCAGCACCCATGTCCAAACACTGGGCAAACCAAACTCAATTTCGATGGGAAGGGCGACGGCTTCTTTTTCAAAAGCGACCCCTTCGATATCCATGGGCACGACAATCGAGAGCTCAAGGTTTTCAACTCCACTTTTCGCCAGCGCTGAAGCTATCAATTCGAAATCGACCTCATGTTGCTTACCAGTCCCATCAGTTCTGAGTGCCACGACATCAATACCTTCGACCTTTTTCGACCCTGTTGATTCGTCAATGAAGATCTCAGAGGCTGCCTCGAGTTTCACGTTCTCAGGAGTTGAAAAACGAATCGTACCGCCAATGCGTTTGCTGGCACGAACCTTGTTGCTCTGCATTTCGACACTGACATCTGACAAGCTCCATGAAGGAGGCTCGGGTGGCAACTCTGGGGGTTTCGGTTTGAGCTCATTGATGGCCTCTTCCAAGTCGAGAATCTTCTCCCCTTGTTTCTTATTGAGCTCCAGGATTTCGTTCATCTTGCCGAGAAGCTGACGACCGGCTGCCCCACTGATGCCCCCTCCGTTTGACGCCCCTCTTCCCTTAGAGCCAATCTGTATGGCCCCAGAGAATTTCAAAGAATCAGGAGGCAGACAGGCTTTCGCATTGCAAGCCATGAAATCCATCACACCCCGGACATTGACTTGCCCCTTCAACTTTTGGTCGAAAGACACGGGAATACGAAAAACTGCTTCACCTTCATGCCAGTAATTGGTGTCACCCCAGGATTGCATTTTCTTGTGAGGTTGAGGCTCTTTCACTGGCCCTTTGATCGACGCCCCATCGGTGGTCACACGAAACCCCGTAGGCTCCTGGCCCGAGTGCTCTTCAATGGTGTAGATATGCCAACCTGGGCTGACACGCACTGTCACCACCATTTCCGCCGTACCACCCGCAGCAATCTCGTTGGGTTCAAAAACAACTTGGGAGATCTTCACTTGAGAAGAACCTCCCTGGGCCTGGAGGACTCCAGCCATGAGGAAGAAAAGAAACAAGCCACTTATGTGCTTCATGGACAAACTCACTCGGAAGAACTAAGTCAGAACAAAACAGAGCCGTGTGGATATCTACCCGATCAGCACTGAAATACGAGCCCCCAGAAAAAGAATCCTGTCGAGGATACCCCCTCCCAAGATTGGGCTCAAAGCCAGATCGAGCACGAATAGAACGGCGGACTTTACGGAAGAATTCCAACGGGCTCAAAAATGATTCCCTCAGTCCAAAATGGCAGGTTTCGGGCTCAAAGTGCGAATTCGAACGTAAATTGGGGTCATGATGCCCCATAGACACGCCTGAAGTTATCTATTTCTTCAAAGAATTGTTTTCTTTCTTGGCGAATTGGCTCACGTATCTTCTATTGAGCACGGCCTTTTGACCGTACTCATGACGAAAGTGAGAATGCCATGAGAAAAGAGCAGACCTATTTAGCGATTCTTAACCAAGCATTCAGCCCAGAATTCAAGGGCTTGAACGCCGGCGACCCAGGGTTCCCGGAGATTGCCAAAACGTTGGCCAACGACATCTATCGTTTGTGCATCGAATTTGGCGTCAGCTTCAACGAGTTTAAGGCCCTGGTCATGCAGAAGGTTCTAGATCGCCCTCGCCTTCGCGGCACAGATTCGGAACGCATTGGCCCCGTGGCTCCCCTCTTAGTTCCAGTCCAAGTCAATATTCCCATCTTGGTTTTTGCTTTGGAACTCATGCCAGAGGATGAAGAATTCGGCGCTGAAGGCGAATAACCCCGCCTGAGCATTTTTCGGGGATTTCATGTTTCAAATTCAAAAGGGGCTTCCAACTTTCTCGTTGGAAGCCCCTTTTCATTGAGCCCATTTCAAGCCCTGTGATCTTTCAGGTTAGGAAGCCTGATAGACACCAGTTGACATACCTTGGCATCTCATCGTATTTCTTTTCTCATTGTTTATGGGGAGAATTGAATCGAAGAACAGGGCGAGAAGAAGTGTGACTGACCTAGTAGGAGAGATTGATGATGTTGTTACATTTGCCGTTTGTCGAGGTGGGAGTCAGTCACACGACTTCTACTGAACCCATTCCATAGCTATAGACGCCAACACCGCCGAAAACGGCGCAGAAATGCTCAACTATTCTCAAAAAACCCTGAGCCAAACGTCCTAAGTATTGATCTCAAGCAAAGTTCCAGAAAGTTAACTATGCCGACAATTTGTGTTTTCGCTGCTTCCAGCAGTGCATGTGACGAAAAATACCGAATCTGGGCCAGGCAAATTGCCCGATCAATAGCCCAAGCAGGATGGGATCTTGTCTTCGGGGGCAGCAATATGGGTCTCATGGCCATTGTCGCCGAAACTTTCAAGAAGCAAGGCCGAAGAGTCATAAGCGTGATCCCCAGTTCATTCGCCGGTCGCTGTCTGCCTTTTCCTCAATCTGACGAAATCATCGAGGTTGAGAGCTTGCGGATACGGAAGGAAATAATGGAGAAACACGCAGATGCCTACCTTGCTTTAACGGGAGGTTGCGGAACCCTGGACGAATTCAATGAAATCTTAACACTCAAGCATTTGAATATGGCCCCAGAGCCTCTGCTTTTGTTCAACCCGGAAAACTATTGGCAACCATTCTTGGCGATGCTGGATCGCTTCGATCTCGAACGATTCTCCAGAACGCCTTCACGGCTGCTATTTCAAGAATTCGACAACCCAGCATCTGTTCTCTCGACCCTGGATGATTTTCGCCTGGAGCGCGACAAAATCACCGATGAACAGTAGCAGAATAAAATGCGCAGAAAGTCTAAGCTCTGATCCCCGGGCTTGATCACAAGATCGTCGTCAAGAACGGGAAGAGATGAAGGCAGGCCAGCGAGACAATTGGGCAGAGGATAGATATGGGACAAGAACTCCTCCCAGCAAAAGAAGTCGTGCGCTCCTGGTGTTATGGCCATCAAACACCTGGACAGATTCAACGTCTGATGCAAATGATCAGCACGAAAGAACTAATGCTCTTGTTGTGGATGTACCCACGGAATCGCTATTCCCAAGCTCGCCTTGAATTGATGGATCGCTTTTTCCTGGAGTCCAAAACACCCCTCCCACCCCTGCTCCATGACCTTTTCTGCGAAGAGCTCAGAGACTCAATGGAAGCCATTGACTTGGAACTCACGAAGGAGATCGAAGACCCCCTCATCAAGCGGATGCTCATTGACCGGGGCGCTGAATTGGCCTATCGCCAAGGCGATATTCAAGAAATAGCCCGCTTCGAGGAAATCTTAGGTGAAAACCGCAGCGATGTCGGGGAAGACTTCTTCTCGGTGAAGCATCACATGCGTCGATTCGAATTTGAAGTGTCGACCAATAAGTTAGCGAAGGCGAAAGAATCCCTTGCGACGTTTGTGAGAGAGTCTCCCCATGTCATTGGATATGACATTTTCGCCTGTTGTGAGTCTATCCTGAGGCTTCACTTAGAAACTGCAGAAGGCGCCCCCGAGTCTCTATCTGGCTACTTGGCTCTGCAGCAAGATAGCCGACTCTTCGCTCACCAAAGAGCCATGATTACCATGCATGGCGCTAAGATTCTTTCCCTGCGCCAACAATACGCCAGCTCGATTTCTCTTTGGCTTGAGCTACTCCATGGAGAAGATCATGTCTTACCCCCAAGACTTCAACGATCGGCGGCTCTGTCATTAAGCCAAGACCTGATTCATGGCGGCGAGTACGATGCAGCGATTGTTGAAATCAAGAGGTTTGAGAACCTTGACAAGAGCGACAAGTTTACCGCCCATTGTCAACGTCTTGAGGCTTTGGCTCGTGTCCATGCCGGTGATCTCCACCTGGCCCAAAGTCTCATTCACAACTTCGTCCCTTTGACCGCCAGCAGCGAAAGGAAATGGCACTCTTTAGACGTTTTCGTCCGTGTCTGCGCCCTCCGTGCCCAAGGCTCCTTGGAGGCTGCCCTCGCCGCAGCCGTGACCTATTGCGACGCCATCGAGCGCCCTTGTCCCAATGACCCTTGGCTCTCTCAACTCGCTCGGGAGCGTCTCAGAATCCTGCGGGAGATAAAGCCCGACAACAAGAGGATTGTGCCGGCTGCCGAGTTTGCCATCCACGTGGCGGCCTTGGCCCAAGACCCAGCAAGTTTGCGCGACATCTATTTCATCTTAGCGATGTACTATGCCGACGACCCCAAGACCTGTGACCAAGCGGTCGAGGCCTGCCGGGATGCGGAACGTTGTGCTCGCACCATCATGGAAACCCTCCGAGCAGACCGGGATGTCTTGTTCCAAGTGATGCCCGCAGACAATCGTCACAAGACCGTCGTCAGTGCTCTTCTGGGACGACTATCTGAAAATGCGCGAAGAGGTCTCTCGAACCTTTTCGAGTTGATTCGCAGTCTGGTTCGGCAAGCCCATGGGGCCAACAAGCTCTTGGCCGCCTTACGGGAAAGCCAGAGACGAATCGCCCGCATTTTCGAAACCCTGCCCATCGTTTTTTGGACCAGTTTTGGGGCGGCACAAAACTTCGCTCTTTGCCGGGCTGACGGCGCCGTCTTAGAGGTCTTAGGAACACCAGCGGAAGGCCTCACCACCAATGCAACAGCTTGGCTCGACACCATCGACAACCGGGATTGGCAGTCCGTGATTGAGGCCTTACGAAACGTCGAGCTTACCCTTGGCGGTAAAACCGTCGAATTCCGGCGCCAAGAAAGTAACGGCGTGGTCAAGTGGATTGAACTGCAAATTCGCCCGGTCATCGGCGAATCTCATGACGATGGGGCACTCTACGGAATCATGTCTGACGTCACCGCAAGGCATGAGCTTCAACAAACAATCATCCAAAACCAAAAAACAGACCTCCTCAATTTATTGGTCAACAACATCACACATGAATTCAACAATGTTGTTGGTGGTATTCTTGGGGCTGCAACCCTCCTCAACCAAACCATAGACAAAACCGATGAAAACCTTGAGCTCGTCGATGCTATTGAAAGATCCGCGCTCCGCGGTCGAGATCTAACCGCGAGGCTCAGCGCGCTCACCAATGAGACTTCCGGTTTGCGGACGAACGTCAATTTGGTTTCCGCAGTGGAAGATGCTGTGGAATTGGCCCGCAGTATGGTCGCCCCTTCCATCCAACTGCAAGTGATTTCCTGGGATGATTCCCTACCCGTCCTTATGGCTCGGGATGCTCTGACCCGCTGTCTTCTTGACTTAATCCGAAATGCTGAAGAAGCCGCCCCCTCTGATCTTTGCATCACTGTTCGATCGGCAAGAGAAAATGATTCTGCTGTCATCACAGTCGAAGACCAGGGCTGCGGCATGTCTCGGGAAGTCTCGGCCCATGCCACAGCACCATTCTTCTCCACCAAAGACAAGAACCAACATCGCGGACTGGGGCTAACAATGGTGGACAAAATCGCCCGTGAATGCTCCGCCAAGTTGACCTTTACTTCTGAAGAGGAGAGCGGAACAGTCATGAAATTGACCTTCCCTCTCTACGCAGGCCCCATCGAATCTGTACCCAGCGACAAAGCCAAGAGCCTACTACGTTCTCGCGGTGGACGACTCCTGGTCATCGACGACGACCAGGAAATCTTGCGGATCAGCAGTCGGATCTTGAAGAATGCTGGTTTTGATGTGGTGACTGCGGGGGATGGCCAAGCTGGGATCGAAGCTTTCGATCAAGATCCAGCATCATGGTCTCTGGTTATCAGTGATATTCGCATGCCACGGATGGATGGATTCGGCGTCGTCCGTAACTTGCGACAAAAAGATCCAACACTTCCAATCCTCATGATGACTGGATTTTCGGAGACTTCTCCCCTCACAGTTGTCGATAAGGATGAGTACGTAGCCCTGATTCGCAAGCCATTCACCGCAAGCAGTTTCTTGGAACAAGCAGCGCTTCTACTCTTGAAGTCAGATGCGATCTAAGCCCTCGGTATTCAATTGAGTTCGACGCCTCGATCGTCACCGGACAAAATGGAATCGTGGACGGTTGTTTGCAGGATACCGTCTGCACCAGCGGACAGCACCCATCGCGTCAGCGAAACTTCTGACACATTGTTGTCTTTTTCTTCCTCGCGGAAAAGCACGATGTAGCTATGCCCCCATGGGTCGGCATCGAGATTCTCAACATAAGGTCCGCCCCACTTCTCTCCGCCACCCATCTTGTTTTTCAATAAGAACCAAGACAAATCACTGGCGAGACCTCCTGGATGATCATTGAATTGGGGTTCAGGACCAGGCCCTCTAAGCCAGGCGAAAGTCTTCTTTCCACTTCGCCCTTCCGGCACAAATCCGGTGTCACTCTGGTAGTCTTCCAAACCCCGAGCAATGGAACGGCAGGCTTCCGTGGCCATGCGATCTTCGTCCGACTGAAGTTCTGGGGCTGGCCCTGGAACGCAAACTGCAGCGACTCCAAGAAGAAGAGTCACAGTGAGAATAAGTTCAAGAACAGAGAATCCCCGTTGATAAAGTCCTACAGACTGGCGCATTCGATATCTCATTTGGGTCAATTGGCATTCAGCAAACCCAGCTATCGAACGAGAGAGAAAAACTCTTTAGAGCTGCATCTTATCTCACACAAGATATAACAAGAAAACGCTTTGGACGTGATCGACAGACCACATCCAAAGCATATTGACGGTCATGACCGCGATTTCCTTCAGCTCAACTCTACTTCGGCCCAAGCATCTTGCTCGGATCGACAGCCAAATCGAATGCTTCTGCACTCAGGAGCTTCTTTTCTAAAGCCACTTCCTTCAATGTCTTACCGGTCTTGAAGGCTTCCTTAGCCACCAAAGCGGCATCGTCGTAGCCAATGACAGGATTGAGGGCCGTCACCAACATCAAAGATCGTTGCAAGTTCTCAGCAATCACATCCTCTCGAGGTGTCAAACCAACACAGCACAGGTCATTAAAGCTTTCACAGGCATCAGCCAAGATGCGGGTACTCTCCAATAAATTGAAGATCATCATGGGCTTATAAACGTTGAGCTCGAAGTTACCCGAAGCCCCACCCATGGTGATGGCTGCATCATTGCCGATGACTTGGCAGCAGACCATAGTCATAGCTTCGCATTGAGTTGGATTGACTTTCCCAGGCATGATCGAGCTGCCTGGCTCATTTTCAGGAATAGCGATTTCGCCAATGCCACAGCGAGGGCCGCTGGCCAACCAGCGCACATCATTGGCAATCTTGTTGAGGCTGCAAGCAAGGACCTTGAGAGCACCGCTCATTTCGACCACGGCATCATGGGCAGCAAGCGCTTCGAACTTATTCTCGGCGGTGCGAAATGGAATCCCCGTGTATTCAGCAATGTTTGCTGCCACTTTCGCTGCGAATTCAGGATGGGTGTTCAAACCTGTGCCAACAGCGGTTCCTCCTTGAGCCAACTCACAAAGGAAATGCATAGCGTTTTCGACTCGCTTCAGACCGTGGTCTAATTGAGTCGCCCAACCTGAGATTTCTTGCCCGAGGGTAACAGGGGTGGCGTCCTGAAGGTGAGTCCGGCCAATCTTGACAACGTCTTTGAATGCTTCCGAACGCTCCCGCAGTGTGTCCCGCAGGCGAGAAACTTCTGGCATCAAGCGGTTGACCACCCGATCAGCTGCCGCAACGTGCATAGCGGTAGGAATGGTGTCATTGGAGGATTGAGAACAATTCACGTGATCGTTGGGATGAACGGGGGTCTTGGAGCCCATTTCCCCCCCCATTTTCTCAATCGCCCAATTGGAGATCACTTCGTTGGCATTCATGTTGGTTTGAGTGCCACTCCCGGTCTGCCAAACCACCAACGGGAAGTGTTCATCCAAGTTTCCGCTCATGACCTCATTGGCTGCCTCGATAATAGCATCGGCCACTTCTGGCTTCAGATTTTCCAAATCTTTGTTGGCAGATGCACACGCTTTCTTGACGCATCCGAGGGCATAAATGAACTCCCGAGGAAAACGATGGCCGCCAATTTTGAAATTCCCGCGGGACCTCTGGGTCTGAGCCCCCCAGTAAGCAGTCGTTGGGACCTTGATCTCGCCCATACTGTCGGTTTCGATGCGGTAATCCATATTCAGATCCTTTTCGGTTCCAGCTTCGGTAAAATTGTGCTTCCAGGTTGATTATAAGGACTCGAAACCGTCACACCAGACGAGTATCATCCCATGACTATTAAGTTAGAAAGCGGATGCCATGAGCGAAAAATTCATCTTTCAGGTTCAAGACCTGCACAAACAATACGCCGAAAACGAGGTGCTGAAAGGCATTACGTTGAGCTTCTTCGAAGGCGCCAAGATTGGGGTCATTGGCCACAACGGCTGCGGAAAATCCACCTTGATGAGAATCATGGCGGGAGAAGATCCAGATTTCGAAGGTAAGGCCAAGCTGGCAGACGGAAAAACCGTGGGTTATGTCTCCCAGGAGCCCACTCTCAATCCGGACAAAGATGTCTGGGGCAACATTCAAGAAGGCGTGGCTGATATCAATGCCATTTTGGATCGCTACAACGAGCTATCCATCGAAATGGGCGACCTCGAAGGGGAAGCCGCAGAAAAAGCCTACGCCGAGTTCGATCGCCTCCAATCCGAAATTGAAGCCCAAGACGCCTGGAACATCGACGTCCGCTTAGAACGCGCCATGCATGCCCTTGGGGTTCCACCCAAGGACTCCAACGTCACAACCCTCTCGGGTGGAGAGCAAAGGCGCGTTGCGATCTGTAAAATTCTCCTGTCTAAACCTGACCTCTTACTTCTCGATGAGCCCACCAACCATTTGGACGCTGATGCCGTGGATTGGTTAGAGCACCATCTGGCCGAATACCAAGGCGCCGTCATCATGATTACTCATGATCGCTACTTCCTTGACAATGTTCTGAAAGGTGCGGACGGTTGGATGCTGGAGATCGAACGGGGCATGGGAATCCCATTTAAGGGTAACTACTCCGCTTACCTCGAACAGAAAGCCAAACTGCTCAGCGTTGAGAAGCGCCGCGACACGTCACGGCGCAAGATACTTGAACGCGAAATGAGCTGGATGAAGCAGACTCCGAAAGCTCGTCAAGCCAAGAGTAAAGCTCGCATCCGCGAATTCGAACGCTTGATGAGCGAACACGAGAACTTTGAGGTCAAAGAGGACTCCGTCGACATTCCCATTCCTCCGGGGCCAAGATTGGGCAATCGAGTCATCGTCTTCGAAGATGTCTCAAAAGCCTACGGTGACAACGTCCTCATCGAAAACTTAAGCTTCGAACTTCCCCCAGGA
>WFTN01000096.1 GCA_015485455.1 Planctomycetota bacterium
CCTGGGGAAAGATCCTGTAGTTCAAGCCATCGATCTGAAAATGAAGGAACTCTCCACCCAACTCATTGCTGCTCGCACGAAAAGGGACAATCGCCTGGCCATGAAGTTTGCCCGCAAAATGGAACTCAATCGCCAAGAGCTTCTGCGGCACCTGAGAAAGGTGGCACCGGTCAAGCGCAGCTATGCGCCCTTGCCGAAGGCTCCCGATCTCCCCACATTGCCACCGGCAAACACCACGACCGAAGAAGAGATGCCCCTTCTGCCTATGCCCAAGATGCCCGGAACAAAAAAAGGCAAATAGAGCAGAAATCAGAACCAATAAATCCAAGGGAGCCACGACGCTGAGCGTTGTGGCTCTTTTTCTGGTTGCCAACCTTTGAAATGGGGAAAAAGCCCCCCTTAACGTGGGCCCGATCATGGTATCCTCTTCTTGCTGGATGAGCGGAATTGTGCAAATACTATGGCTGCGCTGCGAATTGATTGGGTCCAAACCGCGAACCCAAGAATTAGGTTCACTCGATCTCAGAAAAATGCGTTTCACCGGATGCAACCGAAACAAGAGACTTTCATGAAGACAGGTAAACTTCGACGCGGGCCAACGCCGCCATTACTGGTGATAATAATCGCTTGCCTTGTCTCCCTGACAACTTCGTCCTGGGGGCAAGGAGGAGATGTGAGCCGGGAGCTCGTTATTGGAGAACGATTCGAGCAGGTGATTCTCGTTCGTTTAGGCAAGAATCGAGTCGTAAATGAATTCTTGGCCACACAGATCGAAAAAGAAATCGAGGCTGTGGCCCATCTGGAAAACGCCGCCCTTGTCTTCGAAATTGACTCCGGCGGTGGCGATGTGGACGCTGCTACCGAAATCACCGACCTCATCCGCAGTTATCAAGATTCTGACCGACTCCGCATTTTTGCCTATGTTCCTAACCATGCCTATTCGGCAGCGGCTTGGATCGCATTTGCCTGTCGAGGACTAATCATAGCCCCTGAAGCCACCATTGGCGATATTCAACCGCTCATTCGGGGATTCCAAGGCTACGAACGAGCTCCAGAAAAAATCGTCACAGTGATTGCTGAGCAATTTCGTCTGAGCTGCCGGAGCAATGGACTGAAAGTGCGCTACCCCAGCCTTTTCTTGGAGGCCATGGTCGACAAGGACATCGAGATCGTCGAGGTGGAGAATCGCAAACTAGGAACCACCCATTACATGCGGGCTGACACTTGGAATGCCATGCCCGAAGCACAGAAGGACGGTTTATCGGCCAACTTTATCGTTGGCCTTCCAGGAAAGGCCCTCACGACGAATGGAAGAAGGCTCCTTGATTTCGGTTTCGCCGTCAAACTGATGGAAGGAAATCACGAAAAGTTGATCGACATTTTGGGGGCCCCGAATGCCAAGCTGCAAATCAAAGAAGTCGAGCAGCCCAGAGAATTCGCCTTCCCGGAATTCGACATCTCCATGGTCCTCCTCATAGCGGGAATCATACTTCTCGTCCTGGAGCTGAAAACACCAGGCTTGGGCATTTTCGGCGTTGGCGGAATTTTGGCCATTATCATGTTCTTCTTGGTCCGGGCCGAATTCTCGGATGCGGCTCTTTGGCCCACGGCTTTGTTCTTGGTGGGAGTTTTCCTGCTCGTGGTTGAAGTCGCCATCTTGCCCGGCCTCATCGCTCCAGGCCTGATAGGCTTAGCCCTCATCCTTTTCGCTACCTGGAGTTCCGTGGCGCATCCAGGCGAAACCGGATTACCACCCTTTCCAGATTTAGCCAACGACGCAGATTCCCAATCTGTTCGAATTTGGGCAAGCTCCCTGATTGGCGGACTCTTGGGAGGATTTAGTTTTACTTTTATTCTGGGCAAATTCCTCCACCGCTTGCCCTTCCTCAACAACCTGATCATGCTGAAACCGAAGAGCGGTGCAGACAAGTCTCCTTCCAACAGACCTCAAACCAACCGTTTGGCCTCCGAAGGCGAAACAGGTTCGGCGATCACAGACTTGCGACCCAGCGGAGTCGCAAATATTGGCGGCAAAAGAGTGAATGTTGTGACTCAAGGCAAATTCGTCGAAGCCGGCTCCCCCATTCGTGTCCTCAGTACTTCGGGTAACCGAATTGTGGTCAAAGAGATCAAAACAGGCGAAGACCAATGACCCTCATTATTGTCATGTTCATGGTGGCTACACTTCTCATCATCGCGGAAGTGATGTTTCCCAGCTTCGGACTTTTGGGAATGTTAGCGGCAGGCTCCTTCCTTGTGGCCATTCTGGAATCATTCACCATGGGAGATCAACAAGGCTACATCGCCGTAGGGGCCGCCGTGGTTGTCATTCCCTGTGCAATAGCCGGGGGCTCTTATATCCTCAACCACACCCCTTTGGGAAATCGACTCATCCTAAAAGGGCCAGACCACGAACAATTGCAAGGACAAGGGGCTGATAAGTCTCTTGCCTCATTTGTTGGTAAGATCGGCATGGCTCAAACACCCCTCGCTCCTGGGGGTACAGTGGAAATAGGAGACATTACATTCAGCGCCGTCTCCCACGGCGAGTTCATTGACCAGGGCACACCGGTACGTGTGATCCAGGTAAAAGGCAATCGCGTTGTCGTGGCGAGCGACAAGGAAACAGATTCAAGCTCTTAGAGGAGGTCATCATGCCCATTTTCTTAGTTGATCAAGCCGTCATCCTGATTATCGTTTTGGCAGCGGTATTCTTCTTAATTTTCATTTTCGTCGTCAAATACCTGAATCTCTACATTCGTTCTCTGTTCGCGCGGGCCGAGATCGGCATCCTCGAACTCATCGGAATGTCCCTCAGAAAAGTGCGGCCCGCAATCATCGTAGACGCCAGGATTCGCATTGTTCAAGCTGGTCTCAGCACCTCCCGCAGTGACTTGGAAACCCATTACCTTGCAGGAGGCAATGTTCCCAAGGTTGTTTCGGCTTTAATCGCTGCAGACCGGGCAGACATTGAGTTGTCCTTTCCCCAAGCTGCGGCCATCGACTTGGCTGGCCGGGATATCCTAGAAGCCGTTCGCACCTCGGTCAACCCCAAAGTCATCGACTGCCCTGATAGCACCAAAGGAAACCGAAAGATCTCTGCTGTGGCTGGAGACGGCATTGAGCTTCTCGCTTCTGCCCGTGTGACTGTACGAGCCAACCTAGCCAGCCTCGTCGGTGGTGCTACAGAGGAAACCATTATCGCCCGTGTGCAAGAAGGTATTCTCACCACAATCGGCTCAGCCAAGAATCACTTCACCGTTCTTGAGAACCCAGACATGATTTCACGGCAAGTGCTGGGCAAGGGTCTGGATGCCAACACCGCCTTCGAGATCTTGTCCATTGATATCGCCGACATTGACGTTGGCCGCAACATTCGCTCTCAACTGCAGATCGATCAAGCGGAAGCCGACAAACGGGTTGCTCAAGCAAAGGCCGAAGAAAGAAAAGCCATGGCCATCGCCGAAGAGCGGGAAATGGTGGCCCACACCCAACAAAATCGCGCCAAAGTGGTGGCCGCAGAAGCAGAGATCCCCATGGCGATCGCCGAAGCCTTCCGTAGCGGCAACCTGGGAGTCTTGGACTTCTACAAGCTCAAGAATATTCAAGCTGACACAGCCATGCGTGACGCCATTTCTCATGACGACAACATCAGCGATGACGATGAGTAGTCAGAAGAGTTGACTTGTGATCCAAAGAAAAATTGACTTCATAGGCTGGTAAGATGGACATAGACGACTTTATCAAGCTCATCCTCTTTGTCGCCTTCTTTGTTCTTCCGCCAATTCTTAAGGCGAAAGAACAAGGACGCAACCAAAGACCAGGATCGAAGCCCAATCGCAATCCTCAGAAACGCCCGGCGCCCAAGACAGGGCAAACTCTGTCGGAATGGATGGAAGAAGTACGCCGTGCAAGCGAGCGTTCGAAGGAAGAAGAGCCAGAGGTCGTCAAACCCATAGATCCACCGCCGATAAGAGAACGTCAGACTGCCCAGGCTCCTGCTCCCAGAGAGCAACAAAAAAGTCGAAATATCTCCCCCGTCCAAGCGCATGTTTCCCCCGTAGAAGTCGACATCAAAGCCCATGTGCGCCCGGTAAAAGTGGATATTCAGGCCCACGTCGATCCCATACGTTCTCGTTTTGGGTCAATCGACGAGTTAGAGCCAACAAGTGATGACAAACGTGCCCGCGACCACGCGCGACTGGCCAAAGGAGCCAAGAGAGCCAAACGCGCTGGTGGCAGAACAGTCCGGGCGAGACGATCTTCCGGCCGAAGAAAAGCTGGCATCCAAGTCAGACTCTCGGAGATGAAACGAGCCATGGTGTTGCAAGAGCTCTTAATGCCACCCATAGCACTCCGTGAGGATCAAGATCGTCTATGAATGACCACACGACGCTCAAGTTGGCCGAAGAACTGCTTCGAGAATTTCGAGACAGGCTCTATCTCGATACCGCTCAGATTCGCAAGATTCTGGAGGGGGAAGAAGAGCTTGTGACGCGCTGCTTAGACTTTCTTGTTGGTCGGGATGAGCTCATGATGGCCGCCGGCCGCTCCCCCTTGTTTTACCATCGAAACAACGTGATCCGTGCCATGATCAAGGAAATGGAAGGCAAGGGTTTCATGGACGCTGAGCTCATTGCCATGAATGTCGGCATTCCCATCGCGACCACCTGTGAAATCCTTGGGTGGTTAGAAAGAGACAACCGAGTTCAAGCCAAGCATGTAGGAGAAGACGTCCTCTTTTGCTGCCGTTGATTTCGGTCTTGCCTTGTTCCTAAGCTAATCTGAAACAACGTTCTGGGAGGGAGTCGATGGCATTCGGTGCTCGACAAAGCCACCATCAGTTAATGCCAAGATCCGTGATGCATAGAATTCAAGACTCTTGTCATGAGTTACGACGATCATGGTTTGTCCAGTTTCTTGGGCCAACTTGGCAATGAGCTCGTGAATGGCATCCGAGGTCTTGACATCCAAGTTCCCCGTTGGCTCATCGCACAACATGATTGAGGGCTCGTTAAACAGAGCGCGGGCTAGAGCAACCCGTTGACGCTCTCCCCCGGAAAGTTGGTTGGGCCGATGCTCGGCACGGTCGGCGATGCCAACAAGATCAAGCAGATATCGCGCCCTTTCCCTCGATTCCTTCTTGCGACTCATCCAGGCAAGGGGACCGTGCTCAATCTTCCCAGACATCATGATGTTCTCCACCGCCGTGAACTCCGGGAGGAGATGATAGAACTGAAACACGAAGCCGATCTTTTCGGCCCTTGTATGGGCTTTTGCCTTCCGTGACAATTTCTGAACGTCAACACCATCCAAGAGCAAAGTGCCCCTGTCCGGGTGATCAAGAAGGCCCAAAATATGCAAGAATGTGCTCTTGCCAATGCCACTCTGGCCTTTGATCAAGAGAAATTCACCCCTGGCCACATCCAAATTGGCACCACTCAACACAGTCAGGCGATTGCCATCCGGCAAGGCAAAACTCTTGTGCAAGTCTTCAACTTGATAGACCAAATCTTGGGGCTTTTCTATGACCCCGTCTTCGTTTTGATGGTGGTTACTCATAGGAAAGACATCTCAAGGGATTCAGGCGTGCGGCAACAAAAGCTGGAATGGCGCTCACCAAGAGGCACCAAGCGAAGGTAAATAGAGCATAAGTAGCGATCACATGGGTGTCCAAGTGACTGGGGAGGCTGCCAAACTCATAGATATCGGGGGGAAACAAAGTGCGGTCCAACACCCCTTCCAACCAATGGATGATACCATTGAGATTCTGAACGACTACAATGCCAAGCCAAACTCCCAGAGATGTTCCCAAGATCCCAAGAAGACCACCGTAGAGAAGAAAAGTTGTCACGATACCGCCAGCCGTAGCCCCCATGGATTGAAGAATGCCGATGTCCCGGGTTTTCTCCAAGACCACCATATACAACAAGCCACCGATAGAAACACCAGCCACGAGGACGACAAAAGCAGTCACTAACCACATGGCTAATTTCTCGAACTCAAGGGCTTGAGCCAAAGTTCGCATTTGATCTTCCCAAGTGAAGACCCGTAC
>WFTN01000097.1 GCA_015485455.1 Planctomycetota bacterium
GAAGAGCATTTTGCATATGAATGAAGATCATCGAGATGCTCTCAACGAAATTGCTCGGGTATTCGCGAACATGCAGGATGGCGAAGCCAAACTTGTCGCTGTCGATGGGGAAGGATGCCACCTCAAGACAAGCATGGGCATTCATTATGTTCCATTCGCGGCTCCGGCAATGGAGGAAAACTCTCTGCGGGAGGCTTTTGTTGCCCTCGCCAAGAGAGCTCGAACAAAGTAAGAACCCTTCGGCCCTGCTAAAGAAATTATCAGCTTCTCTTGGGATAGGCTTGGCATGCAATCGGACTCTGAAACCACGATAAACCCCGCGTCTTTCCATCTCATTTTGTGGGCCCGTGTGGCCACTGGTTTTTTTCTGTTGTCGGTGATGGACCTGATCGCTGGGTACTTGGTCCCAGGGCCGTCTCTGGAAGGAATCGGCGAAGTCTTTGCCATGGTGACTCTGGTCATGGGCCGAGGCGCATGTGTGGGGTTGGTGACTGGTTTCGCTTTTGTCTTCATCTTGGGGTTTGGTCGCCTCTTACATCGAGAAAGAGGAGAGGCGCTCCTGCTTTTTTTCTTGGGGCTGGGGATCTTTGTCTATCTCAATCAAGAGACCTTTTCTGGTGCCAAGATTCAGTCGCACCCCCGTCTTCATTTCTTCAAGCTGGCCCTCTACTTAGGCGGGACCCTCGGAATCATCTCGGCCCTATTCCTGGCTAAGCACGTTCATGATGTCTATAGGAAATCGGTTCGGCTTGGGCCCGTTTATGCCCTCATTGGTTTGGCAGTTGGCCAGGTCCTCTTGTGGCAGAACGTGGTGCGACTCCCTGGGCTCTATTGGATGCTCCACACCCAATTGACTCTCTTGGCTGCGGTGGTCATTACCTTGGGACCAGCAAGTTGGTTGATCGCAACTAAGAAGAGAGCCATTCCCGCTATTGCCCTGACTCTTCTTCTGACGGGAGGTGCCATTTGGGTTCGGACGAAACCGGTCATGGTCCGCGTCGCTTCCGCAGCCTTTTCCCGGGGGGTGGCAGTCAGAGAATTCCAACCTCTGGTGACTTGGCTCTTGGATCGTGTGAGCAAGAAAGTAGATATGCGAACCGGAGGAGTTCCACACTTCGAAATCCCTCGCTCCAGCGCAGCGGACGAAGATCGGGCTCAATCTATGTTTCATGGGTGGATGGGCTCGACAACACCCTACAACGTTCTTTATCTCGCAGTTGATACTCTTCGGGCTGATCATTGTGGATTCAATGGCTACCAGACCAATCCAACCACTCCCAATTTGGATTCCCTTGCAAAAGACGCTTTCGTGTTTTCCCGGGCCTATGCTCCCTATCCGACCAGTAATCTGTCCTACGCTTCTATCCTGACGGGCCTTAGCCCTCGAGCGACGTCTACCTATGCTCGCATGAAACAAAAGTCTGATCGTAAGACTCATCCCCTGACATCAACCCCGGCTCTGTTGCGGTCCCTAGGTTATAAGACGATTGGGATCACCGCATTCAATCGGGCGACCTCACAAAATGACGATTGGTTTGGCTTGCTGCGGGATGGTTTTGAAGTTTACAACCCAGAACAAAAGGAAGAGCAACTCTCAGCGGATTTGGTGGTTGAATCTGTTAAGGGGCAACTCGCAATTCTGGCAGGAAAGCCATTTTTCATGTGGGCTCATTTTCTTGATCCCCACAATCCCTACAAGAAATGGCCTGGGTTCGATTTCGGCGAATCGAAACTTCAGCGTTATGATGGTGAGATCGGTTGGACTGACAAGAATGTTGGTGACGTCATTCAGCGGCTCAAGGATCTTGATCTCTTCGACAAAACTATCATTGTCATGTTTTCCGACCATGGAGAAGAATTCAATGAACATGGGGGGTGGTTTCACAATTCCAACGTCTACCAAGAACAAGTTCGCGTGCCTTTGATGATCCGTGTGCCTAAAGCCAAAGGGCGGGTGATTGATACAGTGGTGAGCCTCACTGACCTTCACCCGACAATCACTCAACTCTTGGGCGTTTCCGATCCAGTGGAAAGGCTAGGGCACAGTCTTTTGCCAATCATGGCAGAGGTCGGAAAGAAGCAGCCGGGTATCGCTTACATTGATCACTTCTATTTGGTTAGCCGCAAAGACTTCGACAACAAAAAAGCCGTTGTCTTCGGCAACAAGAAGCTCATTCATTATGTACAGCGAGAGTCTTACGAACTCTTTGACCTCAAGGAGGACCCCAAAGAAAGACGCAACTTGGTTGGACGGCGGGATGATCTCTTTTCAGAAATGCGAGGGTTGTTGGAGGCGTTTGACCGCGAAATTGACAGCTATCATTTAGGGGAGGGGGAAGAACCCGCTGACCCTCGGAAGGAATTTCGCCATCAAGTGGAATTGGGAGTGTCAGCCCTCTTGAACGGTGACGGCAAGGACAAGGGCCGGAGCTTCGCCAAGCTGAGCCAGCTTCTTTTTCTAGGCCTGGGGGAGTTGTCGCCGAAAGCCCAGAGATTCATGAGTGGCCAAGAGCGCTTCGCTTTGGCCAAGAGAATCTATGAGGGGGCTAGGGGGATCAAGTCAGAACGGCAAAGAGACTATGCGGTGAAGATCCTTGGGAAATTTAAGGATAGAGAGCTCATCGCGGAATTGGAATCCTTTTACCAGGACACGTCGTTTTCTGTGCGGTTGTCGTCTGCAAAGAGTTTAGGCCTCATGGGGGTGGATTCTGCGAAACCCTATCTGATTGTGGCTCTTCGTTCCGGATTCACAGACCCAACGATGCTCGCTCCTGCATTGACACGTTTGGGGGCTGTGGAGGCCGGGCATTGGGTGTTGCCAACATTGCTTTGCCCTAACATGAGTGTGGTGGGGGAGATGATCCTTCAGCTTCCTTTTCTGAAGTTCCCCAATTTGGGGTTTTATACCCGCAATCTCATCACCGAAGGCCGTTGGTCAAGTCGCTTGGTTCAGACGGCTCTGGCGCAATCCCTGGCGAAGATCGATGACGAGGACTTTCGTTGGCATCTTCGGCTCTTGGCTGAAAGCCCTGCAATGGCCGTTCGGCAGGCAGCTCGGGCAGCCTTGAAAGTCGGTGGCCTAAGCTTAGAAGATTTGGCCCAGTCGAAAGAAGCGGCGGTTCTGGAGCTGGATGGGGGGCTTGAGGTCAAGAATCGCGTCTTCCACCAAGCTTTTCAGCATTGGCGCGCTTCCTTGGAGAAAAACTCCTACTTCAATCCTGGACTTCGATTTCGTCTCGCCCGCTATTTGCACTTGGAAGGCGATCGGGATGGGGCGCGGCAAGTGCTCCTTCAGATCGAGAAGAATGCACCCCGAGATCTTGATCGCGATTTGGCCAAGAGACGTCTTCAGTTCTTGGAGTGGCCAGCGCGAATCATGGACCCCAAGAATTTTGGTCTTTCAGTCACGAAAATCGACATCCCCAAAACTATGCGGTTCAAGGTGCCAACTCTGATCAAAGTGACTGTCAAGAATACCGGCCGCGTGGCGATCCAAGGAGGTTTCTGGCTTCATAGAGCCAACTTCTTGATGCGCTGGTCGGACAAAAATGGGGATCTACTGCCCCAGGAGATCGTTTGGGATAATTTTCTTCCTGACGCAGGCCTGCTGCCACAAGAGGAGCTGGAGATCCGAGTCATGATCATGCCTCCTCCGGCCCCACAGGCCCAGGCTCAGGCCACTCTCATCTTTGAGCAACCTTGGCTTCGGTTGGAAAACCCGCGCATTTACCTTCATTCTCAGGTTACTTCTTTCACCCGTTAGACCTGCATTTCGACAAAATAATATTCTGTCCTTGAAGCTTGATCTAACTCCGTGCTATTCGTGCCTCATGAACAGTCCGCGCAACATCATGTTTCAGTCTCAGTACGTTGTGCGCAACCGTTCTCGCTTAGCGTTTATCCTCGCGAAACACATGGTAGCCCTCTGGTGCGTGACGGAAGAGAATGGCTGAGCGATCGAAGAAGACGAAATCGAATCAGCCAATCTCAGCAAACCTGAGGTTGGCTTTTTTTGTGCTTTCTTTGATTGGTCTCAATCGTTGAAGAACTCAAATTCTGGAGGACGCGCCATGAGCGCGGTCAAGAGTAGCAAGAAAAAAGTCGTTGGCAGGTCGAAGACCTCTTCGGCCAAGCAGCGAGATCTCAAATCGTCGGTGGAGTCTGGAACAAGATTCCTTTGCCGACTGGCAGAAGCTCTGCATGTTTACGGCACGTCAGCAGATCGTCTCGAAGAAGCCCTGGAATTGTGCGCTAAGCGTCTTGGACTTCGTGGCCAGTTTTTCGCTGCCCCCACAAGTATTCAGATTGCCATAGAAACCCGCAATGGTGCCATTGCGAGACTGATCCGCGTGGACCGAAGTGAACTCAATCTCGACAAACTCGATCGCGTCGATGGGGTTATGTACGACTTGATTCGCGGCAGGATTGGGCCAGAGACAGGGAGCCAAAAGATCAAGGAGATCCAAGAATCCAAGAATCGATATGCGGAGGTGGCACTCGTATTCGGATTCGCCGTGTCCTCAGCTTTGGTGGCGAAGTTGTTCGGTGGTGGTCCTTTGGAGGTTATGGTCACGACTTCGACAGCTCTCGTGGTGGGCAGTGTCAGCAGTGTGGTTGCCCAATACGAGCGGTTTCGGCCTTTGGCAAACGTCTTGGCCGCAGCCATTGCTTCATTCTTGGCCTTTGCACTCGTCCCAAGTGACGAAGAAGCCGCCTACTTAGTAACGGTTTCAAGCCTCATTTTGCTCATGCCCGGTTTGAAAGTGACAATCGCCATGCGAGAGTTGGCCATGCAGCACTTGACTGCGGGTACAACTCGGATGGTTCAGGCTTTGGGCCATCTCTTGGCCTTAGCTCTTGGTGTTGCCATGGGCAAACAGATTGCCTCAACCGTGGCCCTTGACCTGGTCATGCCCTCCTTGCCTGCTTTTCCGGAGGGGAGCACGATGGTTGCGATTTGTTTGACCCCCCTTTCTTTCTTGGTGGGGTACCAGGTGAAAGTGAGGGACTTGGGCGTGGTGACCGTGGGCTGCTTTTTGGCCTATTTCTCGGCCCGCTGGGGTAGTCTTCACATGGGGTCGGAGTTAGGGGCATTTGTGGGAGCGGCGGCTGTGGGTGTGGGAGCCAATATTTTCGCGCGAACTTTTGGCCGCTCCTCCAGCTTGATGTTGATTCCAGGGGTGACACTCTTGGTCCCCGGGTCTGTGGGGTTTCGTTCTGTCTTGGCCCTTCTTGACCACGATGCTCTCTCAGGAATCGAAGCGGGCTTCGCCATGGTTCTTGTTGGTACTGCTTTGGGGTCTGGCCTCATTGTCGCCAATATTCTTGTTCCGCCCAATCCGACTCATTCATGAATTGGAGCCTATAGCGGAAAGTGTTGGTGAGGTTCATTTCCAGTCTTCGGCGACTTCGACCACGAATCCTAAGAATAGGCGTATGTCATCGAGGGTGGTATCCAAGTTGACCAAGGGCAAGCGAATGATTTTCTCCTCGCCAACCAAAGCATGACTGACCAAGGCCAATTGACGGACTTCCAATTGACGGCAGATCCAGGCCGCTGGGGCGGTTTTGTGGCGGAAGCAAACGTTAACGGATGCGACTTCGGCAACGAGTTCCAATTGTGGGGCTTGGCGTATGAGGCTGGCGGTTTCTTGGGCCAAGGACATCAGGCTATCAACACGGCTCTCGAAACCTTGGTCACCGTGGTGTTTCCAAGCGGCCCAAAGCTTGAGAGCATCATTGCGTCGCCCGCACTGAATGGAAGTGGCCCCCAAATCAGCCATACCTTCTTCTTCTGATTGAAATAGATAGTCTGCTTCCTCACCCAGGCTTTTTTCCAGCAGGCCTTTCTGGTGAACAATGAATGCGGAGCAAGACAGTGGGACTCCCATCAACTTGTGGGGATTCCAAGTGAGAGAGTTGGCGCAAGAAATGCCATCAATGAGATGGCGGTGTTTCTTCGAGAGGATCATGGCTCCCCCCAAGGCCCCGTCCACATGGAGCCACAAAGAGTACTTCTTGGCGATTCTGCTGATGGCTCGGATTGGGTCGAAGGCCCCTAAGACCGTGGTGCCAGCGGTGGCATTGATCATGAGGGGGCTGTCACCTTGGGCCAAGTCTTCTTCAATGAGATTGACCAGAGAGTCGATCAAGATTCGTCCCCGGTCGTCGGTCTTGACGAAACGAACGTTCTTCCGGCCAATGCCTGTGATGTTGGCATTCTTCCGAATGGAGTAGTGGCACAATTCTGAAGTATAGATTTTGAATGGCCCACCGTTTTGGTGGACGGCATTGTCGCGGGCGAGAACGACCGAAAGCAAGTTGGAGATAGAGCCCCCGGGGGAAATCGTTCCCTCACCGTCAGAGAAACCAAGGAGGCCAGAGATTTTGGCCATGAGTTGTTCTTCGATTACGGCGTTGATGCCTCCAGCCTTGTAGGTGTACATCGACGTATTGGCGAATGCGACGACCAATTCTGCAGCCGTGGAGATCGGATCACGGCCACCAAAGAGTTGATTGTAGAATCGTTTGGAGCTTGTCCGGGGTGTCAAGGCGGCGACTTGTTCTAAGTCATTGAGGACTTGAGCGAAAGTTGTTCCATGAGGGGAAATCCCTAAATCAACCTGTTCCGCCAGTTCCTCTGGACGCAAGGGGAGGGTGACAGGTGTCGTTTGCTCCAAGGCGACAATTGACTTGCCAATAGCCAACACCTTTTCGATCCAGGCATCCTCTGATCCTGGTTTGATCGGAATGGCCGGGTTGTTCTTCGAAAGTTCGCTGTTTTCACCCACAGTTCTTGACGTCTTTCAATCGAGACTTTGCCAAAAGGACTCTTGTGGCCGAGGTTAGCAGGAAATTCACCCATTCCCCAAATTCTCTTCAGCAAACTAAATGGAAAGAATACCCGTGCTGTCGCCAAAGGAGCGGTCCTTCAAACCTAGCTTGTGGAGCATAGCCAAGTAGAGGTTAGCCAGAGGGGTTCGGTTCTTAACAATCAGGTGGCGACCTTTCTTGAGTTTTCCGCCACCTCGGCCCGCCAAGAGAATTGGTAGGTTGTTATGGTTATGGGCGTTGCCATCTGAGATGCCGGAGCCGTAGACAATCATGGCATGGTCGAGCAGGCTGCCAGTCCCATCTGGAATTTCTTTCAGGCGCCCAATGAATCGGGTGAATTCTTCGACTTGGAAGCGGTTGATTTTGCGCAGATTGTCCAGGTTTTCCTTCTTGTTGCCGTGATGAGAGGTTTGGTGGTGACCTTGGGCTACTCCCAAGAACGGATAGCTGCGGTTGCTACCGGCATTCCCCAGCATGTAGGTCATGACTCGAGTTTGATCGGTTTGAAAGGCTAAAGTCATAAGATCGTACATGTGCCGAACGCGGGCTTGGTAGCCGGTGACATCGCCGCCACCATAGAGACCTTGGGGCACTTTGACAGCCCCTTGAGTTTTGTTTTTGCGGGACAGGCGTTTCTCCAGCTCACGGACGGATTCCAAATATTCGTCTAGCTTGTTGCGATCGCCAGATCCGAGTTTGCCCTTCAGGCGTTTGACGTCGTCCAAGGCTTGGTCGAGAATACTCTTGCGTTTGGCTTGTCTGTCGCTCTGAGCTGCGGCGTCCAAGGCGGACTTGGGATCACCAAAGAGTCTTTCGAAGAGGGCCCGGGGCTGTGTTTCTTTGGGTACGGGTGTGGTTGCAGAGCGCCATGCGATGTTCGTGGTGTAAGCACAGTTGTAACCGGAGTCACAGTTGCCTGATCGCCGTCCTCGTTCGCAGCCGACTTCCAATGAAGGGAAGTTGGTGGAATGACCCAACTTCTTCGCTATGACTTGATCGATGGAAACGCCAACGAAGACATCTGTCTTCACCGGGTGAGCCGTGGTGAGAAAGGCACCCGCCGAACGAGCATGATCTCCGGCTCCGTCGCCATGGGCCCGGGCACCATCCAAGGTGAGCCCGCTTAGGATTTGGATATATTCCTTGTACCGAGATAGGGGCTCAAGAAGATGGGGAAATTTGAATCGAGCCCCCGCAGAAGAGGGTGTCCATTCGTCCATTTTCTTGCCGTTGGGCGAATAAATGAATGCCGAGCGGATTGGCAGTTTCGGAGCCGATTCTGCTATCGCCGGTAGCATGGCATCTAAATAGGGTAGAGCGATGAGAGCGCTGGCACCCCGTAGGAAAGTGCGGCGGTGGAGTTTCTTCTTGGTGACGTAGTGAGCCATTATCGTACAACCCTTCTCTTGCGGAAGGCATCCATGGTAATGATGCTTTTGATGATTTCGTTGATTGTTGCTTGACGCCAATCGAATTTCGCGATCATGGCGTCGATTGCCAGCTTGTCGGGCAAATTAGGTCTGCGACCAATGGCGTAGACAAACATGCGTTTGGCAATGACCCTTAAGAAGGCGTCGTCCCCTTCGACCATCTTTTGAAGATCGTCTATACCTTTGATCTTTTCGCCATTGGGAAGTATGGAAGTTGTGTCGATGGGATTGCC
>WFTN01000098.1 GCA_015485455.1 Planctomycetota bacterium
TGATCAAGGAGTTGCCGTTGACCCGAGGAATCTCCTCCAGGCTACCACCATGCGCAACCTGAATCATCGCGCCAGATACAGGCTGCCCATCCCCGTCGATCAACTTCACTTTGATGGTTGCCCCCATGGAGACGACAAAGTCGACATGCGCCTGTGTCTCCCCTGGGCTGAGCGTCCGCACCTTCTGGGCCATGGCGTAGTCAACATGACGAACCACAAAGTACACCTTTTGGCCCGTGGGTATTCCCTGGAGGTGAAACTTCCCGTCGGCGTCAGAAATCGCCACGGGAGGAGTCTGCACTCTCATGGCCGACTCTTGTTTCCCCGGCCTTGTGAAACTGACCCGGGCTCCGGAGACACAATTTCCCTGGGTATCTCGGACCACTCCTTCAACGGAGGCTGAACGGGAAACCAGCACCTGGTTATTCCTCGAATTGTCGTCATGAAAGTTGAATTCAACGACGGAATGGCCAGTTCCTCCAAGGCCCAGTTCGGCCAGTTGCCATTCTTGCGAGCGAATCGAGATCCGCATCTTGGAGGAAGGGAGGGCGATCAAATTAAACGCGCCGTTCTCGTCCGTGACTGCTGTCTGAGAGCGAACAAGCAGCAAATCATGTTCGTAGATTCCAAGTGGCGCCACATGCACCTCAACCCCTTCAACCGGTCGCCCGCTATCAGCTTCCACAACACGCCCAAACCCGGTCTTCGACTTGAAAACTGAAATTGTCAGGTCTTCATTTTGGTCCGGCGAGAAACGTAAGATACGTGTTGGTAGTCCAGCGTTGACTCTATCTCCCGCCAAAGTCCAGGTCTTTGAGAGCATCAAGAGCTGGACCATGTGTGTCGAAGGAACGTGAGTCAGGGTGGCGCGCCCGTTTTCATCCGTCACCCCTTTGGCTGTCCAGGTGCCAAAGAGGGATTTCATCTTGAAGGGCATGTGGGGCAATCGATTCGCGGTTGCCACATCCTTAAACTGAATGCTGACTTGCCTTCCAGGTTCGAGCCGGAGAACGATACGACCGGCATTGTCTCGGGGTAACTTACCAATATCCTTGAAGGTCAAACGGGAGAATCTTGGGTGTTCCAGACGGACGACGACTACGGCCGGAGCATTCTGGCTATGGGCAGAACTCGGAAACTTCGCAACCTGAAAAGTTCCCTCCGAATCACTGGTTAGACAAAACTCGATGTATTGAGGGATTTGCTCCCAATCCTGCCGCGTGCTCAACTGAATACGCACCGGAACAAAAGGGACTGGTAGCCCTTTCTCGTCAAGGACAATGCAGGTATCTATCCCCAGTGGTTCAAGCACCAAATTGATTGCAACACCAAGAGAGTCCCCAGGCTGAACCACGATTTCTTGACGCTGAGGGCGAAACCCGAAAGCGTAAGCGAAGCACTCGAATGTCCCACCACCTTCGACTTCAAAGGAAAATGAACCATCCGCTGCGGATATTGTCCGCATGAGGAGATTGCCATCTTCTTCATCTCCTAAATCATCGAGGGAAACAGGGAGACAAAGACCGTCCACGATCGGCCGCAAAAGGAGGATCACGTTGGGAACCGGGGTCCGATCGGCCTCCAAGACCTTTCCTTGAAGGCGCAGGAGATCATCTTGATCTTGGGAAGCGTCACTCCTTGCCAACATCTTTCCGGGGCCATCGGCCACCTGGTCCGTTTCAAGTGGGCCCCGTTGTTGGTCATGTCGGCGAGGTGATTCGGAAGGAGCAGGGATCTTCATGGCATCAGATTCGAGCTCCATCGAAGAGCTTTGCCAATCCAACTGAGTCCAGAGACCGCCCACCAGACACAAGACGAAAACCACTGATATTGCTGTCTTCTTCATGAGCAAAACTCCGCACAAGAATTGAATGACCCCTTGGGACACGGCGAGCTTCGGCCCGTGAGTCACAACTGGAGAGCCATGGAATTGAGTTGATAGGCCAACGAGCCCAGCCAAGGAAGCTGTCCAGGCACGGCGAGAGCCAGACGACTTCTCGTCCATGGCGGCTCGCAGCAGAGCCAGCCCACGTGCGATTCGGCTAGGCACCGTCGATGAAGGAATTCCCGCTTGTTTAGCGATCGCCTGAGGAGCCAACTCCGACAAGAATCGCAACACGATGACGGTTTGGTAAGGTTCCTTCAGCTCTTGAAGGGCCTCGCTCAGTTGACTGTGAACTTGAAGCTAAGCAAGAATCTGCTCCGGCGTATTCACCGTCGACACGACATCCTCTGCCATCGGTTCCAAGATATTGCTCGATTTCTTTCGAGCATCTCCGCGAATCAGATTCAGAGTCACGGTTCTGCACCATGACCTCCACGCATGAATGGGAGTTCCGGACGCTTGAAGAGCCTTGAGCCACACACGCTGCTCTATGTCTGCAGCCCGGTCTGCGTCACACACCAAGGAGCGAACCAAACCTCTCAAGTCTCGGCAACGCTTGACGAGTTCCTCTTGATCAAAGTTGTTCACCGGATTCTTCATATGGAGATGATGGCCACCATGACGCCCCGTCCCCAGAATAATTGAGTTTTCTTCAGATTTGTTGCGAGATCACCCACGAGCAACACCAAGAACACAATCAGCCACAGCGGACTTAAGCCGTATTCACGGCCTTGATAGAGGATCAAGAGAAATAAAGAACAGCTCCGAAGCCTATCGCAGGGGTTCGGAGGCTAAGGCAGCGTGGATGTGATAGATCGATTTGTAAGGCCAAATGCCGGTGATCTCTTCTGAAATAGCCGCTCGCTTCAGCCGATAGCGCAAGAAGTCTGGGTGGAGATTGGCACCACAAGTCATACTCACAGCACAGTCGTATCCACCACTTTTTGCCCTGGCGAGGCAGCGCTCATCATTGTCCCCATTGGGGTAGCAAAACGATGTGACTTGATGGCCGATAAGAGCCTCCAAGTGAGGTTTGCTGGCAATGATTTCACGGTCCAAAGCCGCTTCATCCAAGGTCGGCAGTATTGGATGAGTCCAAGAATGACAGCCAACTTCAAAACCTGCTTTTAGAAGAGACTTAGCCTGGTCAGGCGTCATCATCATCTGCCGAGCCTCTTCGTCATCCGCTTTGACCTGGTGTTCCCCTTGTAGTTTCTTCACCAATGCGTGAGTGTCGGCGTCAAAGTGTTTCTTCATCTCTCGGGTACATTGCCAAAAAACGTCAAAACGAGCCTCCAACCCTTCTGGGATCTCAAATGACAAAGTCGTGCCTTTCATATCGAATGTAAGGGGACCACTCTTCATGCGATAAATGAGTCGCCCAAGCTCTTCGTACCAGGGCAAGATGCCATCTTCGAGAGCATTGACGATCACGTAGCTTGTACCCACAAGCCCCTCGTCAACCATGATCGGCATGACGCAGTTAGCTGTGTCGGCATAACCATCATCAAAAATAAATGCCACCATCGGGCGCTTGATGGCTTCGCCGTCAGCCAACTTCTTCACGCCGTCTGAGATAGTCACAACGTCATAGCGCTGGCGCACCAATCGGCATAGTCTTCGAAAACGCTTGGGGAAGTCTGGCGAAATCGTCGGCTGAGAGAAGGTCGGGGTGATGTTGTGAAAGCCGAGGATAGCCAAAGACCCTGCTGGCGCTTTTTTGAACAAAGGGTGCATCACCTAACCCCGTCTACTTTCCGACCCGATGGACGTTCCTGCGTCTTGGTAAGCTGCTTGACTCATGAGCCGTCCCCTTGAATTTTGATCGTCCTCAATTGGACGTGGCTAAAAGATCCATCGTGAGAGCAACGGCATAGTGTAGCACTATCCCCCCGTAGAAAGAACGCGTCTTCAGCGCCATGTAACCCAAGATGATCCCTGCGAAAATGGCCCCAAAGGCTTCTGGCATGGGCTTGTGCAGATGAATCATGGCATAAGGGATCGTCATCACAAAGATGCTGTGAAGACCAAATCGACGTTCCAAAGTGAACACCATGAACCCGCGAAAGAACATCTCTAAACCGCAAAACTGCAAGAAGTAGAAGACCTGCCAGCGCCAGAACCAAAGGCCACGGTCTTTAGCGAGTTGGGCAAATGGGTAGGTTTTTTGAAACACGGGGTCTTTCGATGCGAGCCAAATCAATGGGGCCATGAAAGCGAAGAAAAGCAAATAGACCCCTATGTGCTTCAAGAAGCCCTTAGCGTTAAACCCAAATTCACTGGGTTTCATCTTGAGGACCACGGTTGCCACCAAGAATGGCAAAACACCGAACAGGACAAAGGTCGTAAGGGCCCAAGCCGCTTGGCCAACGAACTGAAGCTCAAGAAAATTGCTCGCCATATTGCGGACAAATTCCATTTGAATCCAGTAGTTAGACTTACCCTTGAACTGCAAAGTCAGCAAAACAAAAACCGCTGTCAACAGGGCCACCGTTGTTCGTTTGTCTAACGAACGGACATCGGCGATAATGTCGCGGCTAAGCTTCCTCACTCACTGACCCTTGACTCCATCCAGGCTGAGATTTCATCCAGCCCAATGTCGGCAGTCTCTCCGGTGCGGCGACACTTGATCTCAACCTTGCCCTCCTTGAAACCCCGGCCAAAGAGAATGCGAAAAGGAATTCCCATGAGCTCAGCGTCCTTCAACCTTGCTCCCAAACCGATGGGACGATCATCAAGCAAGACATCCTGCCCCTCTTCCATCAATTGAGAGTAGAGTGTTTCACAGGCGGCAATTCCATCACTGTCCTTCTTGCCAGCAACAGTAAGAACGACGTGGAATGGAGCAATAGCATGGGGCCAAACGATACCGTCCCCATCATGGTTTTGCTCAACAGCGGCAGCAGCAATGCGCGTCGAACCGATGCCATAGCAACCCATGAGCGCCGCATGTTGTTTGCCATCTTTGCCCATGAATTTCAGGCCCATGGACTGGGAATACTTGTCTCCCAGTTTGAATATGTGCCCAACCTCGATGCCTCGCACCACGGTCAGTTCTTTAGTTTGGTCGAGGACACAACGATCACCAGGCTCGGCAGTCATCAAGTCTAAGTATTCCGGCGTTTCACAATCACGACCGATATTGACATCCAAAAGGTGGTAGTCGGTCTCATTGCAACCGCAGAGTACATTCGTCATGCCCTTTGTCGATTCATCAGCCAAGACCAAGACTTCTTCAGCCAGCCCCACAGGCCCAGCAAATCCTGGCTCTGCGCCGGTCACCCGCCGGACGGTTTCATCATCTGCCAGATGCAAGGCCAAACAATCCAAGCGATTCTCTAGCTTCACTTCGTTGATTTGCCTATCGCCCCGCATCAAAACCGCCACAACTTTTTCATCTTCGGCGAAGACCGCTTTATAGATAACCGTCTTCACCATGCGCGATGCGGGCAGGTCGAAGAACTCGCACAATTGCTCCACACTCTTGATTTCGGGAGTCGCTTCCTTGCGCATCTCTTTGGGCTCGCCACCATCAGGGGCATCCGGAATAATGCAAACAGCTTTTTCAACATTGGCCCCATAGCCTGCTTCTTCACAGAGCATGAGAGCATCTTCACCAGCCTCAGCCGTGACCATGAATTCCTGAGACCCGCTACCGCCGATAGCGCCGCTATCCGCATCGACAACGACATAGCGTAGACCGAGTCTCTTGAAAATACGGTGGTAGGCCGCCTTCATGGTTTCATAAGACTTGTCCAGGCCTTCTTGGTCGGCGTCGAACGAATAAGCGTCTTTCATCATGAATTCCCGCCCACGCATGAGGCCAAACCGTGGCCTGATTTCATCGCGGAACTTCATCTGTTGTTGATAGAGGATGACCGGGAGGTCCTTGTGGGACGAAACACTCCGGCGCACTAAGTCTGTCACCACTTCTTCATGTGTCGGCCCAAGAGCTAGCTCACCACCCTTGCGATCCTTCAAGTTGAAGAGAATGTTAGCTTTGAGATAGCCATCCAACCTGCCACTCTCTTTCCACAAAGAAAAGGGCTGCAAGATGGGCATCATGATCTCTTGTGCACCTGAACGATCCATCTCTTCGCAGATGATGTTCATGACCTTCTTGACCACCCGCCACAACAAAGGTGTCAGTGTGTAGATGCCCGCCCCCGTCTTGACGAGATAACCCGCACGGGCCATGAGCTTATGGCTGATAATTTCCGCGTCTGCGGGGTCATCGTAATAGGTCTTGAAAAAGAGCTGTGTAGAACGCACCGGGTGTCTCCCAAAAAGTCGTTTGCTTGAAAAAGGTATCGACCCTGACCTCGCCCATCAACCAAGGCAGGGGCTATTTGGACTGGAGAGCCCGCCAGAGCTGATGAAAGCCCTTCTGCTGCTGTAATTTCTCGATGGCCAAGAAGTCTGGACTGTCGAATTGAAGGCGAAATCCAGCCATGTACGCCAACTCAAGGGATCTCATGGCTCGGGAATAGCGGTTAACACCGGCGAAAATCAGAGATTGAGCAACAAGAGCAAATTTGTCGAGCCTTGGTCTTTCCTCCAGAAATCCCAGGGCAACCTCATGGCCTTTGCAGACAGAAAGCAAAGTCGCGAAAGCCGCGACTATCTCATCCTTAGCGTTGAGGGCCAAAGAATTGGCCAATTCGTCGATCTCGATCATGTTCTTGAACTTGGGCAGAATTAACAGAGCCCATTTCCGCGCCGATGTGGTCATATCGTTGCGTGTGGCACACTTGACCAGGGCCCGAGCCACAATAGTTTTCATATCTTGCTCATCCCCAATAGTTTTCAACGCCATCTGGCCCAAGAATCGGCAACGGGCAGCATTGAGATCGCGACTTCTGGGCAAAAGGGGATTGGAAGATTGCCGTTCCATCTCACTGAGAACCTGACTCAATGCCAAGTGCATGGGGCTCTTGCCCAACAGGCCCAAAAGAATATTGCCTGTGCTGTCCACTTGATAGCGGTTCAAGTCTCGGGCAATCAAGAGAGCAAGCTCAGGGGCGGCCCCCGCCTCAAGGGACCGAAGAGCCCAAGCGCGCACCAAGTCTTCTTTGCTTTCCCTATAGGCGCGAAGAAGGTTGGCTGCCCGTCGAGACTGATATTCGGAGTCATCGTTGGGCCCGGGGGACCTGAGGGACAAGGCGAAGGCCAGAATGACTGGATCAGCGATTTCTAAGAGGTCGAGCTGGCCCAACAATGCAACTTGTTCCTCCGGAGCTAAGAGCAGTCCACATCGGATACGAACAGCGAGTTCCTCCCCTTCGTCCAAGAAAAGCTCTTGCCGAATTTCTCGGCCAGCGTCCGGAGAAGCAATCAAAACGTCTTGAGCGATGTGACGGAGGGATGACCGTCGATGCTTCAGATTCTTTAAGCACCAGTCTTTCGGCACCAAATCTATATTCCGTTGAAGGGCTCGGCGCATCTCCTCCCCACCTTGACGATAGTTTGCCAGCCAAGAGGCAATCCAATCCCACTCGGCTTGGCCTCCCAAAGCCACAAAAGAGGTCAAATAAGGTTGCCGTTCTTGGGTTTTCATCTTGGCTAATCGCAATTTAAGCCTGTTCATTGCCTGCTGATTTTTGGCCAACCCCAAGGACTGCGACAAGATTTTTAGCAAGGGCACCTCAGCGGTGGGCAACTGGGCTTCGAGAAACACTCGGGCTCGCGGCCTCGGCTCCTCAAGAGCTTTCGCCAGTTGAAGCCAATGCTCCAAAGACACGAACTGGGGGGCCCAGGACAAAAGAGCTTCTTGAGCTTCGAACTGGGGATGCCACGCCCAATGAGTCAGCAGGCTCACCCGGAGCTCCGGCACTCTTTCTCCCAGGGCAATCAAGCTCTCCGTCATTCCCAACAGTGGACTTCGGTTTAGGAGTCCAACCAAAGCTTCGCCGTCTTCAGCATTGGCCTGTGCCGTGAGCTCTTGCAGAAAGGTGCGAATTTCTGGCCAGGGAAAAGCCAGGAAAGAACCCAATGTCATCTCACGAAAGGCGGAAGCCCAAGGCATGTGGGGAGTTTTCTGGGCAAGGGCTGACAAGGCTTTGTATTCTGGCCGCAGCCATTTTTCGTAGCCTTTTGGTGGAAACGAACTTGTCCTCAGATGCCAGCGATCAGCTCGTTGAGCCAAGGTATATGCCCCAAGATAGCGACGATGAGTTTGCTCAACGGCACAGCTCTGCTCAAGGCGATTAGCCCAAACCGCCCGGTCTTTCTCTGAAAGCGATTCACTGGAGCTTTGCCAGATGCGATCGAGAGCGGGCTCATCCGTGGCCGATGTGTCTGATGTGGCGATCGTCATCAGCGCCAGGGAGAGTGAGCGCTGCCAGAGCGAGGTGTCAATGGAGATTCCACTGAGCTGCATGGCAGACTGACGCAATTGGCTCGCCTTACGCAAACCATCCACTCCCATGCCAACGTTCTCCTTGAACTCTTGCTCCAAGTTGCCAGAGATATCTTCTCTGAGCCGATGGGCTAAATCCTCGTTCTTGAGTTCAACTTCCACCTCTTGGGCCGCCCGCCAAGCTGCACTCCACGCTTCTTGTTGAAGAAGAGCTTGACCGTCATCAAAGGACCTCCGAGCTTCCCGAGCCCGCTTGTTGTCGTCCCGGTTCATCAAGAAACCAACGGTTCCAAGTATGGCCACCAAGAGCCCGGTGATGGCGAAGGTCACCGCCACGACTTTGGGGTTTCGCCTCATCGTCGCTCGCAACTTTTCGGTGACACTGGGAGGCTTGGCCTTTATTTGACCACCAGCCAAGAAAGTATGTATGTCTGCGGCCAATGCTGCCGCAGAGCCGTAACGGTCGTGAGGGCGCTTCGCCATGGCCCGGCGAATAATCGTGTGAACACTCTTGGGCAATGTGGGATTGAGCTCAGCCAAGTTGCGCGGCTCGTGCCGGGCAATCTGTTTCGCCAAAGCTGCGATTTCTGTGGCCGAGTAGGCCGCATTCAAGCCCAGAGCTTCATGAATCGTTGCGCCCAAGGCATAAATATCAGAATGCGGCCCAATTTTGTTGCGATCGCCGGCGATTTGCTCAGGGCTCATATAGAGGGGAGTCCCCAAAACATCGCCGGTAAGGGTCAAAGTCTCCGCCGCCATGTCTTGAACCAAGCCAAAGTCAGTCAAGACCAAGCGACCATTTTTGTCCATCAAGATGTTACTGGGTTTGATGTCCCGATGAACCAAGTCAACATCATGGGCCACTTGCACCGCTGAGGCGATGTTGGCCAATGCTTCCAAGATTGCTCGCTGATAATTCGTACTGGTCACAACTGGATCTGGGAGCGATGCCAAATCCGGTCGAAAGTGTCTCAGGGCATCTTTTCGGCCTCTCCTCAATTCGAAGATGAGATCTTCTAAGGTGGGGCCGTCGATGAGTTCCATGGCGATGAAGCAGAAATCACCATCCTGACCCACCTGGAAGATTCGAATGATGTTGGGATGTTTGAGGCGGCTGGTGGCCTCACCTTCTCGCATGAAGCGCCCAACTCGCTTGTCACTCTTCGATTGCCTGACATCGAGAACCTTGAGCGCCACCCGTTCTTGATTCTCATCTCTCGCCTCATAGACTGTAGCCATACCACCTCGACCGATCTCACGAATGAGCTGGTATGGACCAATTCGACTGTTGAGGCTGCGGTCAGACAAGGATTCCTCCCATTGGCGGTCATCTGTCCCAACTGGGACCAAAGATTCGATTGCTCCCGTGCTTGGAAGCATAGCTTAGTTTAAGATCCTCCGAATGAAGGACACCAAAACAAAAGTACAAAAGTTGACAGCCGGGACCCTCTTTTTGGTCCTCGGCCTTGCTGCCTGTGGTAACAAAGACAGCAATAAGCCAAATGAGCAAAAGGAAGGGGTTCAAGTTGTCAAAGCGTTGCCCCAATCCCAGATAGAGACTCTCATTGCTCAGGGGGAGGAGTTGGAGTCTCGTGGGCAATACACCGAAGCTCGGAAATTATTCGAAAAAGTCCTCAGTACTGACCGATCAAACCTGCGGGCCCTCAGGGGAGCCAAACTGGTGGACGTCAGCGAGTCGGATTATCAGCAAGCACAAGCCCTGATGAAACAGGCGAAGAATCAGGTTTTTCTTGGACACCAAGTCAGAGCCTATCGCACCATCAAAAAGGCCGCGACTTTAGACCCGAACAGTGAAAAGATCGCCACACTCAGAGGCAGTAGCGCCCTTTTGGTGCATCGCTTCCACGAAGCCAGAGACGTATTCAAGAAAAAATTCGAGGCCGACCCGACTCAAGTAGACAGCCTCATTGGTTGGGCTGAAGCGTCCTACGGAAATCACGATTTCGCCGATTGCTTGGTGGCCTTGGATAACATGCAATTGATCGAGGCCGCCGCCGAATCCAACCCCCGAATCGCCAACCATCTATGCGAGCTGTGGTACACCAAGGGTGTCGCAGCTTCGGCCCTATTTCGCTACGCCGAAGCCATTGACGTCTTGGGCCGAGCGACAAAACGGGAGCCCAACCGCCCCCGCTACCGAGACGCCTTAGCTGCTGCTCAACTCGAGGCGGGCAATTTCGAAAACGCCTTAGTCGAACTCAAGCAATTAGAAAGAGTCGCACCTCAAACACCACTGCTTCACTATCGGCAAGGCAAAGCTCTCGAACGGCTGGGTCGAGTCCAAGAATCGGTTCTGGCCTACCGAGAAGAACTGAGGCGAGATCAATCCGCTTGGCGGGTAACTGTCGACTGTGCCCGAGCCTATGAAGCCTTGGGTGGCCGTGACAATCTGCTGTTGGCTTTGTCCTTCTTGGATCTGGCACTCAAGACGAATCCTAGATCCCACGAGGCACTCTTCACTCAACAAGCCGTCTATCGAAAACTGGGCAACAAAGATGAGTCGAAACGAGTCAACCAGCTCTATCAAGCCATGATCGAGTTTAAGTCGGAGCGCGAGAAAGAACTCCGTGGTTTCCAACAACGAATCAACGCTGACCCCCAAGATGTGGAGGCACGCTTGGGGATGATCGCCATTCGAAGTCGCTTCAACACGGTCGAAGACGTGTTACGTGATGTCTACAAGTTGCTCAATGCCGTCCCCAATCAACCAGAAGGACTCTGGCATCTCATCAACCTCTTATTG
>WFTN01000099.1 GCA_015485455.1 Planctomycetota bacterium
CAGCGTCAGATGTGTATAAGAGACAGTAATCACATCGGGCCGCAACAACAAATAAGCATGGGCTCGATCTCGATAGCGGCCCACACGCCCTCGAAGCTGATGTAAGTCCGCAAGGCCATACATGTCCGGCCGGTCAATAAAAATGGTATTGGCCGAAGGGATATCCAAGCCGGATTCAATGATGGTGGTAGCCAAGAGGATGTCGGCTTCATGATTCACGAATGCCATCAAGTTGGCCTCGATCGTTTTCTCGGGCTGTTGGCCATGGAGCACAAGAACAGAAGCCTCCGGGATAATGCGCTTCAAGTCCTTTTTGATCCGTTCAATGGTCTTCACCCGATTGTGGACGAAGAAACACTGGCCACCACGTTCCAGCTCGAAAAGGACCGCAGCTCGAATCTGCCCGTCTTCATAACGAACGATCTTCGTCTCCACCGGCTGTCTTCCCCGAGGCGCTTGGGTGAGGGAAGATATATCTCGAATCCCCAGAAGCGAAAGATGCAATGTTCGCGGGATGGGTGTCGCCGTGAGTACCAAGATATCGACCAAGCGCCTGAGACTTCGGATCTTCTCTTTGTGAGCCACCCCAAAACGCTGCTCTTCGTCGATCACCAGCAATCCCAGGTCTTTGAATTGAACGTCCTTTGACAGCAAGCGGTGAGTACCGATGACAATATCAACCCGGCCTTCCACCAAACCCACCACTGTTTCCGCCTGTTCCTTTTTGCTGCGAAAACGAGACAGACCTTCGATAGTCACAGGGAAATCGGCCATGCGCTCGCGAAAGGACGCCAAATGCTGTTCAGCCAGGACTGTTGTCGGCACCAAAATCGCAACTTGGCGGTTCGCCATCACGGCCTTGAAGGCCGCCCGCATGGCCACCTCCGTTTTGCCGTAACCGACATCGCCACAGATCAATCGATCCATAGGACGAGACGATTCCATGTCGGCCTTGAGAGCCTCTATGGCTGCCAATTGGTCAGGAGTTTCTTCGTGAGGAAAGGACGCTTCAAACTCGTGCTGCCAAGTCGAATCGGGAGGATAGGAAAAACCCTCTTCTTTCTCTCGTACCGCTTGAGTTTCCAGCATTTCAGCGGCCAAATCTGCCACCGCCTTGAAAACATCTTCTTTTCTCTTGGCCCAGCTGCGCCCACCAATTTTGGAGAGTTTCGGCTCTTCTCCTTTGCCACCTATATAGCGCTGAACCAAATCTGCTTTCGCCACCGGCACATAGAGTAAGACATCGTCATCAAAGCGGAGTGTCAAAAACTCTTGGGTTTCTCCCCCTTTTTCGATGGTATCAATGCCAACGAATTGCCCGATGCCTTGGGCTACATGAACCACATAGTCTCCAGGGTTCAGATCAACAAAGTCGTCTATGGCCCGTCCCATGGGGGCATCTTCCGAGCGCACGCGACGTCGCTGGATCGAGATGTTGAACAACTCACGATGATTCACCAAGGCGAAGGCTTGATCCTTCCACATGAATCCTCGATACATAGAACCAACAACACCGCTAATGTTGCGTTCATTGAGAGAACGAAACAAAATGTCCTCGGTTTCTTCTTGCACCGCAGACCAAAAACGTGTTTTCTCCGATTCCGTCACGAAGCAAATCACGACCGATGCATCCCGAGCCGAAAAACGGTCCAGTGCATCCACCGCGGCTTGAATGTCATTGCCGCCGGTATCAACACTGGTGATGCTAAAATCGACACCAGCACTCCCCACGGGTAAACGATCTAAGCAATATGTGGAACGGCCAAGAATCTCGGTTGCATAATCCCGCGGGTCTCCTCGTCCAGATAACTCCCGCTGCTCTTTCCGTGTCGCCAAATGTTGAGAAATCCCTTTCGCATCACGGAGCAAGATCAAAACGTCTTCATGCATCAGGTCTGGCAATCGACAGCCTTGCTCTAGATCCGCGTTGGCAGAGGACACATCATGGGGACTAGACAAAGACAAGGTGACTTGGTCAAAAGAAGCAAAAGACCTTTGGGTGTCTGGGGCAAAACTTCGAATCGACTCGACTTCATCACCAAAGAGTTCAATACGCCAAGGCGAAAGAGCGAGGTGATCAAAGATGTCTACGATTCCGCCCCGCAAAGCGAATTGCCCCGGTGTTTCCACGTGAGAAACCCGTTCAAAGTTGGCCTCGCTGAGCTTGGCAGCCAAGTCTTCCCGATCTTTCTCATCACCCACTCTCAGTTCCAGAGAAGTGGCGGCCAGGTCTTCCGGTTGGGGAAGAGACTCCAAGAATGCTGTCACTGAGGAGATCACCAGAAGCTCTGAATTCTTGTCAGCCAGGGCCCGGGAGATGGAAAGCCTTTTGGCGAAAGCCGATTCTCCGGCACCCGCCATGAATCCCGACTCATCCATGGTCGGCAAGTATGCCACCTCTTTGGCCGACCCGAACCAAGCGATGTCTTCTGCCAAGCCCTGAGCCTCACCGATGGTTGAGGTCAAAAGCACCAGGGATCCTTGGGTGACGTCAGCCAATGCCGCGGTAAAAAGGGCTGCGGAAGAACCCACCAAGTTGCCGCAGTGCGCCTGCCCTTGAGCCTGCTGAATCTGCAACGCCTTGGCGAAACCACGAGACTTCGCCATCCGGGTTCTAAAATGTGTTGGATCGATCAACGAGCGCATGGAATCCGATCAAACCAATCCTTGAGAATGCAATGCCAAGCGTGCAGCCTCCTGCTCAGCAGATTTCTTACTGGGTCCCTTGGCTTCTGCAAGAGTAGCCCCATCAATGATCACCTTGACTGAGAAAATGAGTTGGTGATCCGGGCCTTCCATGTCAATGATGCGGTACACTGGGTTGCAAGAATGAACTTTTTGGGCCCATTGACCCAAAAGAGACTTGAAGTCTTTCCTGCCGGGGGAGCGCATGGCTTCCACCACGGTAGCTTTGAAATGAAAAATGACAAAGTCAATCGCTGCATCAAAGCCAGCATCCAAATAGACAGCCGCGATGATGGCTTCAACTGCGTCTGCAACGATTGACGAGCTGATGCTGCTGCGATCGTCGAACATCTTGCCAACGATAATGTATTTGCGCAGGCCGATCCTTTCGGCGACTTCTTCCAGACTACTCCTCGCCACGACCTGGGCCTTAATTTTTGTCATTCGACCTTCGTCAAGTTCTTCCTCCTCGGCAAAGAGCAGGGCTGAAACGATCATCCCCAAGATCGAGTCACCTAAGAACTCATCTCGTTCATTAGATGGACAGGTATCAGTCTTGGCCGACCCATGCGTCAGGGCCCGCACCAGAAGAGATTCATTTTGAAAATGAAAGCCGATGCGTTCTTGACATTCTTTGAGACTTTCGTCGGCGATCAACTGGTTGAACCCCCTGCTAATATCATTATGACCATTCCAATTCTCCTTGACCTTACTTCAATGATCAAAAGGATTGAAGAGCCTTCGATACTCAGTTTGGGCATATCCATCGGTCATACCGGCGATGTAGTCAGCGACTGTCCGTTCAAGCCCATCCTCTTTGGCCCATTCTTGATACCTGGGTGGCATCAGGCGCGGGTTGGCGATGTACTCTTGAAAGAGTCCTTCGATGAAAACCCGGGCACGATTTCTCATTTGGTGAACCCGGTAGTGGGTGTAGAGCTTCTCATAGAGGAACGTTCTGAGTTCTTCGTCCTCTGACCTAACCTTCTCAGAGAAACCCAAAACAGCGTCCTGCTGCCGACGCACATCGTCAATCGTCTTGATCTGAAGCTCATGGATTCTCTTGATGCTAAAGGTGACCAAGTCAGCTGAGAGGTAGTCTATGAGTTCACCGATGCACTTTTTTTGCTCCATCCGATCAGAAATGCCCTGCCATTTCTCTCGAACTCGCCCCCGTATCACCTTCATGATGGCCAATTCATTCAATTCGTCTGCGATCAACAAGCCAGATTGAAGACCATCATCAATGTCATGACTGTTGTAAGCAATACCATCGCAAAGATCGACGAGCTGGGCTTCCAGGAGTGGCCCTTCCTCTGCATGATAGTTGGCAAAGTTTTCCCCACGAAATGGGCGATTGTGTTTTAGAATCGACTCGCGCACTTCATAGGTCAAATTAAGTCCTCGGCATCCTGGATAATGGATTTCCAAGTGATCTACGATGCGAAGTGACTGCAAGTTGTGCTCAAAACCACCGAACTCCTCCATCAATCGCCCCAGCACATCACCACCACTGTGTCCAAAGGGCGTGTGCCCCAGGTCATGGGCCAGAGCAACCGCTTCGCACAGATCTTCATTCAATCCGAGACGGCGGGCCACGGAACGAGCGATTTGGGCCACCTCCAGGGAATGAGTCAAACGAGTCCGAAAATGACCTCCCTTGGGGGAAACAAAGACCTGGGTCTTATTGTCCAAACGGCGAAACGCGCTGCAATGGATAATGCGATCACGATCTCGTTGAAAGTCCGTACGCCAAGGGTCCAAGCTATGAGGCAACTTGCGACCCCGGCTCATTCGGCTTTTCATACCGTAGCCAAAGAGTTGCTCTGCCTCTCGCTCCTCGACTTGTTCGCGGGTTATCACACCTTCCATCGTGTTGCTCCTTGACCAAAACGGTCACCGTCACAGTAATGAGACGTTGATTTTGCCAACTCAGACCCAGGAACCCACATTTTCCTCGACCTGAAAGCACAAAAAATGCACTTCTTCACATCCAGCCATTCTGCCACCATAGACCGATGGATAAATTGGATCGATTCCCAATTGCCCCCAAACAGTTTCTCTAGATGCCAAGATCACAGGATCAGCTCATGAACATAACGCAAGAAACACGGGCCGTGATCGACATCGGCAGTTCTGCCATTAAGTACGGAGTTTACGACTTTTCTGGAGAGAGTCCTGTTCTAATCGCCGAGCGCGACCCCATCGCAACATCATTGGGCCGCAATCTCAACGAAGGAAACCCCCTCCCCGAAGGCCCCCGTGACGCAACTTTGGCAGCAGCTCAGCTATTTCATCAGGAAATCACCGAAATGGGAGCCCGGCTCACTTTGGTCTGTGCCACCGAAGCGGTCCGAAGGGCTTCAGACCAAGAAGAATTCCTGCAACAGCTGCGAAATATCTTCGGGGAAAGCCCCAAGATCGTCTGTATCTCTGCAGAGAAAGAAGTCGCCTGGGGTCTCACGTCGGCCCTCACAACCCTGTCCTTGGACGCAAATAAGCGCACTCTCTTCATCGACCCAGGTGGCTCAAGCAATGACATTTCCATGCTCTTCAAGGATGAAATGAAGTGGATGAGCCTACCCTTTGGCATGAATGATCTGTTGGCAGAGATTCCAGCGGACGAAGCGAACTCTACCCTCAACCTCCATGGGGTCGATCACCTTCGACTTTTTCTCAGGCAGCGTTACGACGACCTGATGGAACTCATCGCCGGGTACAGCATCGAAGAGCTGGTGGGCACCAGCGGAGCAGCGTTAGCGGTGGCAGCAGTCAAAGCCAAAGTGAAGGTAGACTCCCGTTTTGAACGCATTCAAGGGGCCCACGGCCTCCGCATTACAAAAGACGAGATTTCGGCCATGGTCGAAGAGATGAGCCCGTTGACCGCTGCCCAAAGGCGGACCTCCCATCCTTGCCTTTCTCCAACTCGGTCCACAATTTTCGTCCATGGAGCACTCATCTATGAGGTCCTCTTAGACCTTCTGAAACTCGATTCTATGGTGGTGAACGGCTTCGGAATGAAGCTCGGGGGCCTCATTGAGATCGCCAAGCCTTAACGAAACAAATATAAACAAAAGAGCAGCAAAGACTTATGACTTTGCTGCCCTTTTTTTTCTTGAGTGCCGCAGAGAGGATTCGAACCTCCACTCAATGTTACTTGAACTAGGACCTGAACCTAGCGCGTCTGCCAATTCCGCCACTGCGGCAGTGAATACCAGTGGCGCGAATATTACGTCCTTTTGGGCAAATCTCAACGGTCGGCCAAAAATCGTCATCTCTGCCACGGCGAAATAGAAATATTGTTGGATCCTCCAACCGTGCTATCCTTGCGCCCCATGGCAGGTAAGAAGAAGAAAAAAGAAGTCCCAGGCGTCGTCGCCAAGAATCGGCGGGCCACCCACGATTATCACATTCATGAGATTTTCGAGGCTGGTATCGTTCTGCGGGGCAGTGAGATCAAATCGATTCGCGGTGGCCAGTGCTCCATCGCGGAAGCCTACGCCCGCATCCAAAATGATGAAGTTTTCCTCATTGGCATGCACATTCCTGAGTACTTCGATGCCACGTACAACAATCACCTGGCCAAACGAAATCGAAAACTGCTGCTCAAGCGCAAAGAAATACGCAAACTCAGCCGAAAACTGAAGACCTCTGGTTTCACCCTCGTGCCTTTAGACCTCCACATGAGCGAGCGAGGTTTCGCCAAAGTCAACATCGCCCTCTGCAGTGGCAAAAAAGAATACGACAAGAGACACGATCTCAAGAAAAGAGACTCTGAGCGGGAAATGCGTTCGTATAAACGTTGAGGCTTGATAAGATTCCTCCCCAAGCTCATGGAGCCTGGGAAAAGAACACGATTGGGCCGAGAAGAAAGGCCCAACCACTATCGGGGGCGACATGGTATCGACCGGGCTTCCAAGACGTGGTCGTGGCGTGCAGAGGTCTCAGATCCTCTTTAATCCCTGAAACAACTTTTAGTTGCCAATAACAACTACGCATTGGCCGCTTAATTAGCGACCCGCTGCTGGAAGACATGCTTGCGATCTTTCAGCGGCGGCACAACAGCAAGCTGGTTTCACCAAGTCCGCCCTAACGCGGTGAAATAAGATTATGAGGGTATGTTCGACTTCCATCCTGTCGTTTGGAGGGAAGAAGAACGAGAAATAAACAAACGACTACGCACGTAGAAGCGACTGCCGAAGGGCATCGGGACGCGGGTTCAATTCCCGCCGCCTCCACTTACTCGAAGGCCCTATCCGCAAGGATGGGGCCTTCTTCTTTTCCAAGAAGCGGGAATTGGCTTTAGCACCGATCCCGCAAGCGGCTTCTTTGCCCGCGGCGCTGACCACGCGGCCCTGTCGTTGAATTTGTGAAGAAAACTCGTCACTTCAGATGCCGTCCCTTGGCGGTCCATCTGATCCAAACCACGCCCTGCATTCTACGCGATCCCATCACCGTAAACTGAGCGACCATACACCTTGAAGTCTTTAGTCGTTTGGCTGGAACAGGACCTTTGAACCAAGTAGATGAAATCCTTGAGATTTCCTTAAGATATTCCTGAAAAGGTATTTAGAACAGGACTGAAGGCTCGCATCAGTGCTTTCGCAACGAATCTCGCCCGAATCATTCCATATTCTGGAATTTCGAATGACATTGAGTTAGAGTGGTCTCATGAAAGGCCAAGACCTCATGATCCTGCTCGACTTAGTTGCCTATCCAGCCGACCGTCGAAAATCCTATGCTGCCTTAGGGGTAGAACTCCATCTCAGTGCTTCTCAGATCCATGCGTCAACGAAGCGTCTCATCAGTGCTCGTCTCCTTGATGACAACCGAGCACC
>WFTN01000100.1 GCA_015485455.1 Planctomycetota bacterium
GATCAAGATCGATGTCGCCGTGGGTGGTTCCCCAGAAAAGAGTGCATCGATTGTCGCGACCGCAAACAAAGCGGGAATCACTACCATCGCCAAGTGTATCGAAACATTCGATTGTTTCGAAGAATGCCGCCGGGCTGGTTTCAGTATATTCCAAGGCCATTTTTTGGCGAAACCACAAATAGTCATGGGGGGGCGACTTCCCGCCGATGGCTTGGCCCGCATGCGACTTCTCGCTGCAGTCAACGACTCTGAAACCGGCATCGAAAAAATGCAAGAAGCCATCTCACAAGATGTGGGCTTGAGCTACAAATTGCTGCGCTACGTCAATTCAGCCATGTTCGCCTTCCGCACAGATGTTGAGTCGATTCAACATGCTGTCATGATTCTTGGCATGCGTTGGGTTCGTACCTGGGCCAACTTGGTCATCCTCTCTGGGGTCACCGACAAACCAGAAGAGATTTTCAATACGGCGGTCATTCGCGGCAAAATGTGCGAGCTATTATCGCGAGAGATCGACCACGACCAACCGGAAGTTTTCTTCACCGTTGGCCTCCTGTCAACGCTCCCTTGTCTCTTAGATCGTTCAATGGAAGAAATCTTAGGAGAGCTGCCGGTTGCGGACGAACTTAAGGACGCCTTGCTGGAACAAGAGGGGCAATTGGGTAAAGCACTCAACTGCACCCTCAAGTATGAACGCTCCGCCTGGGACGATATCACATTCGGAGACCTGGACCCCGGCACCATCCGGGACTCATACCTATCCGCCTTACAATGGGCTGCCGATCTGAGGGGTACACTGGAGTAAGTTGACCGACAGCCCAAGGCGAAGGAGTGTTCTTACTTCGTGCCGAAGACCCGACCATAGCGATAGTAGACTTCCAAGCACATAGTCATCAAAGCAGTGGAGTAAACACGGCCCCCTGACTCACCCCAGGCACCCTTCGGATCCCAAGATCCAGAGAAATTGCCGTCGGTTCTTTGGTGCTCAAGAATGGCTTCAGTCATGGCGCGATTCCATTGGCGGTAGGCGTCCCCTCCAACTTGGAATAGGGCAAGAGTCCCATAATACCAATAGTACATGTCAATCGAGCCACGAGCGATATCCCACAGAGGAAGCTTCTTCACTAAGATGTTGTCCACACCTAATTTGATTTCGCGACTATTGGCCGGGTCTTCCCCCAGAAAAATGCGGCAACAAACTCCTGCTGCTGTCATAGCCTCAGACTCAGTGCCTGGAAATTCTTCGACCTTGCCCCGCTCCCGCACAGTGGTCTCACCAGCACGACGATAGCCTACGCGGCCCGTTTCTTCACTGGTCATCTCCGCGACAAAATCTTGGGCCCAGCCGACCCGCCTTTGGTCTACAGTGAACCCAGCACCCTTGGCCGCTTTCATCACCATCGCCATCCACCCCGTCACACTCATATCATTCTGACCATCTCCTGATTTGTAGCGCCACGCTTTATAGGGATTCTGCATGCTCATACAGAAGTTAAATCCCTTCTCAGCAGAGCTCTTCAGTGATGGCATCCTTACCATGTCGTAGGCTTCAATCATGGCTAAAGTCGCGATGGCTTGGTTGTAGGAGTAATTCCCTGTGGTGCGGGCTGCAAAACAGCCTTCCGCATCTTGCTGGGTCATCAACCACCTAAGCCCTTTTCGCAAGTTATCTTTGTAGACACCATTGCGGGGAGATTCCCCGGCCCCCAAAAAAGCCAGCAACGACAAACCTGTCACTCCGACATCATAGAGCGCTCCACCTCGGCTTTCCTCAAGACAATGGCAGCCACCGTCCTGACAGGAAAAACCATCCGCATCCCATGATCCATTGGGGGCTTGATGTCTTGCTAACCAATCGAGTCCTTTCATAACCACCCGTAGTTTCTTCGTGCCACGGCCACGCAAGCGTCTTCTGCGTCCTCCCTTTCCTCCTCCGCCACCGATCCCCCCACCCAGCCCAATCGCGTCATTATTACTGTCGCTGGTTAGTTTCGAGAGATTGTCTAGATCAGAGTCGCCTGTGGTTTCTTCGTAGTCCTCATTGTCATCGCTCTCGTTAGCATCGTCATTGGAGTCAGGAACAATATCAGTCTCCAGGTCTTCAGTTGGCACCTCCGGTTCCACCTCTGGAGGCTCTTCAATTTCGATCTCTTCGACGTCGGGCAAGTCTTCCTCAATGGTGACTTCAGTAAGCTCATTGCTTGCCACGGCGACATCGGTGGGCATAAAGAGCATCAAAACAATCACCACCAAGACATGAATAGCCCCTGAAATGAGGATCCACGGCGTGCGATGTATTTGCTCAATCAGAACCTCATTAAAATCTTGATGTACGGACGGGTAGCGCACGATGTCTGCTGACATGGGAACCTCCTCACAATGTTGTTGGAATTTGCCTGCCGAAGAGACCACTTAGGCGTCGTCGACCATCGAGAATTCTTGCCAACCCCGGGATCATGTTGACAACAAAAGAAACGAGCGTGAACCCTGATGGTTCACGCTATTTCAGTTTCTCTCAAATGATGTCGAAGTCGCCGAGGGTGTAGTACCACTCGTTCATCAAGTCACGTTCGGTAACGAATTCTGGGGCGTAGGTGTGGGAAACCAAACGAAACTGAGTCTTTTCTAAGTCGTAACCCACATCTTCAAAGACCCGCGACTCAGGCACATTGTGATTGAGAAAGCACTTCACGCTTGTCATACCGCTACGTCGAGCCGCTTCTTCGCAGACCTTGATCATCGCTTCTGGGGCACCGACACGATCACTGTCCACCAACCAATCGGCGATGACAAAATGAGGCTGGTCTAACCAACCCACGCGGCAAACCGCAGAGGCCACCAAGACATTATCACTGGGGTCGCGCAACTCGAAAGTGAGATAGTCCCAATAAGGATTTTCACGGTAACGCCAAGTCCAGAAATCGCGGTTGCGCCAAGTAATAATACGGTGTTTGTCTTTGACTCGGCCCCACAAGTCATCGTGGTCCCCGGAGAATGCATCCGTCATCGCTACATTGTAGCGAACGCCAAGACCCTTCACTTGGGTGGCGATTTCTTCAGAAGCGTCCTCTGGTTTGACCACCTTGTTGTGCACATACGCTTTAGTCATGGGCACGTAATAGCAAGTCTGAGACCCCAGGCGATATGCCAAAGGGTTAGGCAGACCCATTTGAATACACTCGTCATCCAGATGGCCATGCTTGTAGCTATGATTCAAGAGGGTCAGGGCGAAGAGTCCCTTTTTTTTCAGGCCAGCGCGGCACTTGGGGTGCACCATGGAATCGACGATCTGCGAGAAGAGGACATCGCGATCAAAAATCTTCCCCTTGGTCAGAAGCCCGGTGTACTGACTGACCACAGTACCATCCGCCAACTTGCCGACGTAGATGTGCATCCCATTCGGGTTGTCGCGAAACTCCCAATTCCACTGGTCAAGGGATCGTTCCACCTTAAACACAGTCCGAAAAAGATCGAGAATGCTATGCTCATCCCCTTCAACGTAGGGACCGATCTTTACTGTGCCGAGGGGCGTCTCCAATTCGGCCAAGGGTTTCTCGGTCTTGACGATAAACTCAACTGCCGATCGTCTTTGTCTCTTGGAATCCGTCATGGTTTTTTCCTCAATGATGTCAAGGCAAATCCTATATCGGCTTCATCTTATGCCGAACCAAAGGACAGACTCAATGGTCTTGAAACTTGGTATCTCTTTCCTGCACAGGGCGGCCACTTCCGGCGACGAAACGTGCATGAAAAATCGCATTCAAGTAGAGCCTCTCCGTACCCCGCCAGTAGCCGCGAAAATTCATGTCATCAGCAAAAAGGACAACCACCCCAGCTCCCAGCGGTTCAACATTGGCAGCAACGGTGTTGGCCAACTTCTCTTGGGCGGCAAGGCTGGCGAAACCAGCCACCAGAGGCTTCTTCAAGTAGCGCATGGGGTTTTTGTGTTCCCCTCGCGAAGGCAGAAGAGCGGTGCTTCCTTTGCGCCACACAGAAATCTCGCCATGAGAGATTCCCCACCCCAAGGGATGAGTCACGTCCAGAGTTGAACGAAAAATCGCCCCACTCAAACGCTTGAGAGCCCTCATCTTGTTCCTGTCGGCATAAGCAATTTTCTTCGATTCCTTTGCCTTCCTACCTTTCTTACTCAGGGATGGCTTGGCTGCTTTGAGTCCCAAGAGATTCGGCCCTGCCCACTGAGCTGCGCTCCTTTGGGCAATGAGGATACCGCCCTTCTTGAGCCAAGACTTAAGAGCATCCCCTTTCTCAGCCAGGGCTTTCTCTGCCCCAGACACCGCCAACACATGGGTATAAGCGTTCAAATCAACAGCGGCGAGATGCTTCGTTTCAACGAGTGAAGCGCGCATTCCCAAGCGAGCGTCCAAAA
>WFTN01000101.1 GCA_015485455.1 Planctomycetota bacterium
ATCACCAAGTGCTGAGGAAGCAGGAGATGAAGCCTCAAAACGTCGAGCTAATCAAGGGCGACGATCCTGAGTTTTCCTTTCTGGGAACCAGGGTGCCGTGAAATCGGATTCGCAGCCAGAAAAAGAAGAAGCTGCCTTCTACCTGACGGTGGGAAGGCAGCTTGCTTTTCTCTGATTGGTCCGTGTTTAGCGAATCTTGTCCAGCATGAGAAAACTTCTGGGTTGTAGTTTCTCCGAGAATTTCTGGAAAGGGGACGCCGAAAGCGAATCGTTCTTCATGTGATTCTTGTAGATGTTGATGGGACGCACGACGGCGAGCTTGTCATCGTATTTGACCAAGAGTTGAACTTGAACATGGGAAGAATCGATCTTGTAGAACGCTCCGCTTGACCATCGCCATTGGGTGGTTCTTTGCCAAGCTTGTGAAGGAATTCTTGCACCCAAATACTGAGCATCACTCTGTTCCTTTGTCCATGCTTTCTTGGCAAGTTCGACCAACATATTTCTGTCGCCACCGGTGAAGTTGTTGGGTGGTAGGGGATTTGTTGCGATGATCTCAGCTTCGAGACTCTTGGCTCTTTCTTTGATGCGGCTACGAGCCGCGGCCATTTTCTTGACCATGGGTGCAGCTTGATCTTGACCAAATGCCTGGGCGACGAGCAACTTGCTCTCAGCAAAACTGAGTTGCTGTTCAATACCGCTATTTGGAGCGAAATACATTGGTTTCTTCTTGGCTACAGCCTCGAGGGATAGTCTCTCTGCTTCGGCAATGTCAGCATCAATTGCGGCTGGGAGCTTCTTCTTGTAGTTCATCAATTCAGCCCCAAACTTCTTTCTTTTGTTGAGGGCATAGACCACTTGTTTTTCCATCTTTTGGCCAGCGGGTGTTTTCTGCTGGACCAAAGGAGCATAGGTCTTGGCAATGCGCTGGAATTCCTTCACCGCTGCTCCGTCTTCCTTGATGACCTCGGCCAATGCCTTGGAGTTTTGACTGATCTCGTTGAAGTCGCGGTATCGACGGGAAAGGTTTCGAACTAAGTCGTAGTCCTTGTTGTATTGCGGATAGTTTTCCATCCCGGTTAGCTTCTGTAGCTTTCCGCTTGTGGCCTTCAGGCGAGATTGTAAGGCACCCATTTGATTACCGGCGTCTTGGATTTGAGCCCGAATCGGTGCCACTTGTGGATGATTTGCATCGAGTTGCCCGATGTACTTGACTGCAAGGTTGTACTTGGGAATCCCCAATTGAATTGATTGAAGTGCATTCTTGACTTCACTGTGCACAGGTTGAGGGCCTTTTCCGTCGAGCCTCGCCACGATATCGGCGGCTGGTTTGTTGTACTTTAATGTTTCTCTGAGATACCAGCGGGCGTCTTTGAGCGTTTTCTCTTGGCGGTAATCAAGTTTCTTGGCTTTCGGTGCACCGGTACCAGACGGTTTCCGTTTGGGGGGGGATCCTACCTTGGGTGCTGCCTTTGGTTTGGGAGTTGATCCTTGAGAGAGAATAGCCTCAATTCTCGCGATCTCTGCCATGGCCGCCTGGTGGCGCTTGCGTAGCGCTGCAGCCTCCCCGTTGTCGGTTGGGATCGTCGCCAAGATCTTGCCAGCAGATTCTAATCTTGGTTTGGCAGAGTTTATGCGTAGCATTGTCAGCTTGAGACGGCTTCCTTTGGCTGGTCTGGCGGCTGTTCCTGCAGAGCTCTTCGCCGACTTGATGTCGTATTCAGCATTCTTGATCATGTTCGCTGCCTGGGATAGGCTTGATCTTTGGTTACCGGCAAATAAGGGCGTTGGAGCAAAGGTCAGGGCGAAAACTAGACAAAGAAAGCTCAAGGTGAGCTTGCTGTTCTGCTTAGACATACATGATCCAACTCGACGAAAATTGAACATCTTTTTTCTTCCTTGAAACGACTAAGTGTTCGGGCTCCAGAATCATGGAACCACATTTCCTTCTCGTCAAGGTGAAAGCAAGAACATGGCAGGGTTTTCTCTTTTTCTGCCATGTTGAGGGGAAGATCATGGGGCGGGGCGAACTGAGCCCTATGCCCCTATTGTTCCCTTAGGCGATTCTTCATGATTCGCCATTGGCGTTGTCCGTCTTTCAGTGAGCGGGCCTGACTAACACCGCCGAAAATAACCGTATTGCAACGAGCTCG
>WFTN01000102.1 GCA_015485455.1 Planctomycetota bacterium
CAACATGGCCGCTGCTAGCCCTAAGATCATGCCGACCCCCGCATGCAAGACACGATTCGAGCCCACCACAAGTTTGCCTTGCATAAATGGATGAAGGTTGCCGCAGGTAACCGAACAACGAAAACGAAACTTCCCAACTCTCTTCGCCTCAACAACAACTTCTCGAGCGAATTCCGGTGGGCCGTCATGCCCACCGGATGTCTTGAGTTGCACCACCTCTTGCCCCGGCAGAATTGACAAGTTGACGTCATGCCCTTCCAGAAAGAAGCCGTGGACGACATCCTCTGATCGGAACTTCAATCGAAGCGTGTCACCTTTGTTGACGTAGATCTGAGACGGTTCAAATTCGTATTGGCGGGCTACGATGTCAATGACATGCTCACGCCCACCGGTCACCGCTGGAGACACATACCACCCCGCGATCGTGCCAACCACGATAGTCCCAACGACGAACCAAAAACACTTCCGAGATGTCACGATAAGCTCCTTTTCCGACCGATTAGCGATTGGTCAATTCGAGATCGATCTACTGTGCTAATTGGAACCTTTGGTCCCTGGTTTCTTTTTCTCTCCTTTGCTTGCTGGCTTCTTCTTGTCGACTTTCGGTTTCTTCTTGTCCTTCGAGGTCGCTGGCTTCTTGTGCAATGTCCGGATGTAGTTGACCAATCCCCACATCTGCTCTTTCTTGAGTTTGCCGCGGAAGGAAGGCATTGGCTGACGTCCAATTCTGATCTTCCAAAAAATCGATCCATCAACTTCTTTGTTCATGTCTGGGTTCGTGTGGTCTGCTGGTTTCACCTCAAGCCCCTTGGCCGCAGATCCCTTTCCTTTCCCGTCTTTCCCATGACAAGAGGCACATTCCTTCATGTAGAGTTTCTTGGACAAGGCCAGTCCTTTGACACTGGGCTTAACCGGGTTCTTCATGCGAAGAGCTCGCTTTGGTACACGCCATGGTTTCCGCTTTTCCTGCATCGAGTCGGTCCCGACACTGGCTGCTGTGCAGAACAGGAAAGCGTTCAATGCAAAGATAATTGTGAGTCTTGTAGCGTTCATGATTTTTTCCTTTTCAGTTTCCTGCCTTGAGCAGTTCAAGGATCAGTCTTTGTTCTTTTGGAGTCAGATTTGCTCGGACCCGCATGTGCATCACTGCGGTCTCCCATTGTTTGTCGCTCAATGTGGAAGGGGATCGAATGTTATGACAGCGTGCACAGTTTCTCTCCCAAATCTCGGATGCCCCCATTTCGTCGGAGTCGTCCATCTCTCCGTCCGCCGCAGTTGACTGACAGGCTGTGAGTGAAATCACCAGTATCAGCATCATGAGCCCGGAGAGACTTACGATCCATCGTGTTGTGTTTCGTTTCGTATTCATCGTTTTTTCCTCCTAGATCAGAAGCCAACTGTCCATTGAATCATCAGACCGTCGTTCTTTTCACCGCCCTCAGGATCATCAAACCGAAAGGCGAGCTTCACCACCGAGTTTGGTTCAAGCCAATAGTTAAGTCCGACGGTGTATCCGTTGCGATCAATCGCGTCTGGGTGCCCAGCTGCATTGTCGATCCGATCGAAGCGGAAGACGAACTCAAGATCCTCAAGAAACGAAACACCGCTGAGAGATGGGCGATAAGCCACTTGGGCGTATCCACCACTTCTCCGGTTATCAAACACAATGGGTGGCGTCACAGTACCCCCGAGGTCGTAGCTTGCGTCGTCGACATCGGACCAAGTCCACTCAAAGCGAACATCGATAGAACCAGCGAGAGCCGGGATTGGGCTCACGTAGGCCAAATAAGGGCCATGCAAGGTGGCATCGACGTTTCTGAATTCACTGCCGCTGGAACCGACTTTGGCAAAGTAGGCGGAGTATCCGATCTCGAGTTCGGGAAATGGTTGAAAGCCAAGGCGACCACCGAAAGCCTTATTGCCATTGTTGTCAATGAAGTTCTCATACTCAAGATTGCCCAAGTGATCGAGATCTTCCGTCGCCAAACTGGGGCCGTTTCCAACAAAGAAAGCGTAATTCAGCTTCATCGAGTCAATTGGGATGACGCCTCGGACCTGCACGCCAACTGTCGTGGGTGGCACAAGCCCCGTGTGACGCATGGACAAAGGAGCGTCAGGAAGTTTGTTGATCCAACTTGGATGCAATCGCTCCCAAAACATTCCGAACGGAGTCAGGAATTTTCCTGCGCCGACGGTGACGTAGTCATTGACGGTGTAAAGGATCTGAATGTACTCGAGTTCAACCTCAGTGGTTCCGTCACCGAGGCTGAGGTCGAGTTCGGCTTCAACCATCAAGTTGTCGGTAAACTTCCAAAGGAACACCGGAGTGAAGGACGCTCCGAAAGTCGAGTCATTGTCATCGAAGTCGACAAAACCGGTTGTGGCGAATCCCGCAGCCAGAAAACCTGTTGTTCCTGGTCGACCGGCAATTGCTTTGAGATCTACCTGTTCAATTTCTTCAATCAGCTCCTCAAGCTCTTCCCGCAATTCTGACGTCGAGCCCTCTTCCTTGAGAGCATCAAAATCGGTCGACATGTTGTTAAATCGACTCAGTAGGTTTTCGTAGCTAGCCTTGAGCGCATCAAATTCTTCTCGACTCACACTATCTTGAGCCCGGGCAAAAGAACCCGTGAACACCACAATCATGAGGATTGCAGGTATCATGATGCTCCCTCGAAGCCTTCCATGACGTTTCATGCTTCTTCTCCAATCTCAGCCGTCGTTGCTTACAATTGGAAGTCAATTGGAGTGCCAACGACGATCGTCGAAGAGATTCGCAACCCATGTGCCGCCTCACGCGTTGACCCCAACGCGTGTCCATAAGTTATTAGTTAGAATAGAGTTATTGAGAATATGAAGGGGCAAGGAGCCCCATGAGGAGATCCATGTTTCCCAAGATTGTGACTCAATCCTGCGACAGAATCTCAAGATTGTGACAGATCAAATTCAGCGGAAGGATGCGGGGTCAAGATGGTGCTTTTTGATAAAGCGATAGAAGGAACCTCGAGGGATATGCGCTTCTTGCGCACACTTTGTGACATCCCCACCGTGGCGTTCCAAGAGTTCCGTCAAGTAGTCGATCTCGAAATTAGCTAAGTGACTGTCACGCTTAGCGAAGAAACCACGCCCAGGGGCACTGCCCTCGTTGCTTGCTCTCTCCAAGATTTTGTCAGGAAGATCATCCGCAGTCACCACGGAACCACTAGCCATGGAGAGCATTCTCTTGACCTGATTTTGCAATTCCCGCACATTGCCTGGCCAACGATAGCGGCAGAGGATTTCGAGAACACCATCGTCGATAGAGGGCGTAGGTGTGGCCGATTCAGCGGAGAACTGTTCGGCAAAATGAGCTACGAGAAGTGGAATGTCTTCGGGACGTTTCCTTAGGGGCGGCACAACGATCTCAGCGACATTGATTCGGTAGTATAGATCAGAACGAAAACGCCCTGCCCTAACCTCTTGCTCCAAATTCCGGTTGGTTGCAGTGATCAAGCGAATATCGAGCTCTATCTCCTCTTTACTCCCCAAGCGTCGAATCTTCCGTTCTTGCAGAACGCGAAGAAGTTTCGCTTGAATGACTAAAGGGAGTTCTCCAACCTCATCCAGCAGAACAGTTCCACCGTTCGCATACTCGAGCAGTCCCAAACTTCTTGTGGTCGCACCGGTGAAGGCTCCACGCTCGTGCCCAAACAACTCCGACTCCACCAGAGTCTCTGGAATCGCACCACAATCGATGGGAACGAAGCGTTTGTCTTTGCGGCTGCTATTTCTGTGAATGGCCCGTGCCACAAGTTCCTTGCCAGTCCCAGTATCGCCAGTGACCAGAACGTCCGTCGATGATTTCGCCAGTCGCTGAATCGTAGAGCAAATGTTCTTGATCGCTGCACTGCTTCCAACCAATTCTTCTAGAACGAAAGGCCGCTCTACATGGCGCCCCAGGAGCCGATTTTCCTCTTTCAGCTTCTTTTCGTCTAAGATTCGCACAACCGTGGCGCGAAGATCATCTGGCAACAGTGGTTTCGTTATGTAGTCATCTGCTCCAAGCTTGAGAGCTTCCACCGCAGTTTCCAACGTCGGAAACGCCGTAATCATCAAAGCGCGAATGGCCTCATCTGCCGCTCGAGCCCTGGCAAGCAATTCGACACCAGAGACAACTGGCATGCATATGTCAGCAATCAGCAAATCGAAATGCTCAGACTCTACGCGACGAGCGGCATGACGACTGTCAGCCAGACACACGATCTCAACATCCGGCAGCCCGTAGAGACTATCTCGACAAACCTCCAACATGAGTTCTTCATCATCGACGATTAAGATGCGTCTTGTACTTGCCAAAATTAGACTCCACTCGAAGGGTTTTTCACCGGCAATTGAACCAAGAAACACGAGCCTGATTCTGAGGTCTTCTCAATCGTCAGAGAGCCTCCATGTTCATCGATCAGGGTCTTACAAACTGAAAGACCCAATCCGGTTCCTTCCCCCTTTTCCTTGGTTGAGAAGAACGGCTCAAAAATGCGCTGCTCATCTCCCTCAGGAATTCCCTTTCCAGAATCAACAAACCTCAGTTGGACCACAGACCTCTTTTCTTCAGCATCCCACATCTCGGATGAAACCGACACAGTAACAGTACCATCTCTTTCGGTGGCATCGATGGCATTAAGAAGAAGATTCACGAAAACCTGCTCCAACTGATCCCGATTCGCTAAGAGATTTGGACATTGCTCAGACAATCGAACTGTTAAGTCCACGCCATTTCGGTCGGCCTTGTGTTGCACTAATTCACATGCATCCTGAACAATGGTGCAGACATCACTCAAGACTCGCTCCTGTTGCGAAGGCCGACCAAAACCGAGGAAGCCTTTGGCCACCCCTGCCACCCGATCTGCCAACATGATGATCTTGTCGATTTCAGATGCGACGGCCCCTGACATTTCCTCTGTTCTCCGTGAACGAAGTAAGCGAGCTTTAGCGCTGATGATACCCACAGGGTTGTTTATCTCATGAGATATCTGGGCCGACAGTTCCCCGACCGCTGCAAGTTTCTCTGCCCTTATCATCTGATTCTGTATTTCGTGGGCGTCTGTGACGTCTTGAGCCAATTGCACACCAAGAAAAACTCCTTCCGAGTCAGGGGCGATCCGGGCACTCGTTACCTGTACAATTTTCGCATTCTCTCCCTTCGCCCCCCCCGAAACCACGAACTCCGATGCGATCAGGCTGCCTCGTTCAATGACGCCACGGGCGACATGATCAAGATCGGCACGAACTGGGGACGCTGGCGAACAAGCAAAAAGAGAACGCCACCGATCATTGCTCCACATTTCCTTGAGGTCGCCATCAATCACGCGCAAGCCCGATCCTGTCGTTTCCAGGGATTGTTCAAGGAGCAGACGTTCCCTGATTGCCCGGATCGTCATCTCGCGCAACCGAGACTCTCTTTCTCTCAAGCGCCGCGTGATCGAAGATACGAAGAAGCAAAAAACGAAAAGTAAGACAAACTGCAACAGAACCCGGGTGATGACGTACATCACATCGTGGGCTGCATGAAGTTCTTCGTCCCCGTCGTGAGGAAAAATCTCGAACGTATAGTGGGGAATGATTTCCGTCAACTCCAACCACGCCAAGAGGCCGAACAATCCGCCACTCACACCAGCCACAACAAAGCTCTGCCGCCGCGACACAATGATCCCGGCAATTACGACATGAACAAGCCCGATTATGGCCAGAGGGTTTTCGATCCCCCCAGAGAAATGCAACATCCCCATGAGGGCCAAAAGATCGACGTACATTTGCATTGTTACGGATCGGGCGGCATGCTCCGGGTACTTCGACAGATAGGAATAGCCAAAGTTGAGAATGCCGAGACCCGTGACGATGGACAACAGAGGAAAAATGAGTCTCGGTGGCAAAAAATCGAACCATAATGTAGCCATGAGAACCAAAGCTGTGGCCACAATGATCGCTGCCCAACGCATCCGAATAAACCACAGAGCATTGGCTTGCATATTCTCGGACTCCACCCTCTTCATGAATCTCCCACCAAACCGTGTTTGCCCAACAACTTAGATTTTGGGGGCAAGGATGAGCCCCAGAACTTCCCCAATTGCTCTCGCGCCTATTTACCCTACAGGACCATGTACAGGGTGTCCAACTCCTCGAACAACTCTGCTGCAAGCAGGAATTAAGAGGCTCGATGCACCTCGAAACATCGATTGGCTGCCTAAGGAAAGAGTGAATTTGGGTGAGCAACGTCAATTTGCTATCGGACCTGAGCCCCAAACGATGCCGTCCACAAGAATATTCTTCGGGCTAAGGCTCAGGTGTTTCGAAAGTGCTATAAACAACCTATGAGAAAGTCCTGCTTGGGTGACATCTTGATTGGCTGCGGATTGCTTCTTTTGGGATACTTCTTTTTGAGCCCCCTTGAAGGTGGCGGCTTCTTGACCGATGACTTTCACAATGTCCGCTTCGCCACTTATGGACCAGAAGGAAGAGCGTCTTTCGACCCCGACGATCCCTCGGAGGTCTTGACATATTTCTACAACAAGGCCACTGATCGTTTCGAGCTCTATCGCCCCTTAGTTCCTTTGAGCTTTCGCCTGAGCTTCGAACTCTCCGGTATCAACCCGAAGCTCTACATACAGCTCAACATATTGCTCCATCTTCTGGGCACAGCCTTGGCCATGAAATTGGCGAGAACCCTATTCCCTGACTTAGGTCGTCTTCAGATGATCCTCGTCGGAGCCCTTTTCTTGTTCTCTCCCTTGCAGACTCAAGTGGCCTATTGGTCATCCGCTCGCTCCGACAGTCTATGCTGGATTTTTGGAGCCATGGCTTTGATCGTCAAGTGGAAGCATCGCTCTCTCTGTTTGCTACCAGTCTTCTTAGCCGCTCTATCCATGCTCAGCAAAGAATCTGGCCTCTTCTTCCTCGGTTTAGTGGCGTTCTGTGATTTGCTTCCAGGGGGAAACGAGGGTGAAGTCACGAAAAAGAGACGTATCATCAACTTCTCAACCGCCATCGTGGCCCTGGGAGCCTACATCGCTGTACGAGCCTATGTCTTCGGTGACATGTTAGGGAGCAACGCCTATGGCAGCGAGAACTTCGCTGACACCCTTCGAGATCATGGCCTTGACAACCTGCTGACGGGGCTGAGAACTGCCATCGCTCCAGCTACGGAGGTTGTCATTCCCCAGGACGGAATGCGGATCGCACTCAAGAGCCTCCTGGGGATGGGAACAATCTCTGCTCTTG
>WFTN01000103.1 GCA_015485455.1 Planctomycetota bacterium
ACGCTTGGGCAGTTTGTTGAGGGTGTACCAAGCCTCCGTACTCCAAAGCGCTCGGTGCTCTTCGCTGCGTAGTCGCGAAGCCAAACGTAGATAATAGACTCGCCCTTCTTGCAGATTCTCTACGTTCAAGAATACGCGGCGACGATTCTTCCAAACGTAGACTTGACTGATTTTCTCTTTGCGTTTGTCAATCTTAGGGCCACCATAGGCGGCAGTCGCTTCGTAGCGAAACGACTCAATACTGTAGTCGCTGAGTTCCGTTCCCATGCCGTAACCCAGCTTCTCGGTAAAATCGATATGAAAGCCATTCTTGGCAATACGAATGCCATGAATTTCGAAAGACGGTTGCCCATCTGGATGGAGACACTGCAACCCATACCATTTCTTACCTTCTTGCCCCCAATTGCCACCTTGGCCGATGCCTCCCACGAAAATGGAGCCATCCGCGAGGATCTTCATGCGGTTGATGCCAGCCTCTAATCCTTGGGTAAATCGAAAAACCGCCCCCTGCCAGACATCGCCGACCTTTTCCAGGAAGACCCGCTTGATACCCCCATGAGTGACATCACTGATAGCCATTTGCCCAATGAAGGGCCCGCTTCGAAACATCGCAGGCTCTGCCGGGGAATTGCCGATCTCGTTTTGGGGCAACCACACCACGGGAGGGGTCACGGGTTTTTCCTTCCAGTCCTTGGGCAAGGCCGCCCGCTGACCATAGAAGGCTCCCTTTTTCAAGATCAACAACTTGCTTGAAGGCAGCCAGTCCCCCTGGTTGTCAGTTATGAAGATCTCTCCCCCAGGTCCCTTGGCAATGCCGTTTGGGGTGCGCAAACCACGGGTGAGGAATTCCAGTTCACCGGTGTCAATACGCACCCGGGCAGTTCGACCGCGATCCTCTACTTGAGGTTTGGTGGACGCTCCACCGGGGTCGATTGCGATGGCCAGATTGAAATAGAGCCAGCCATCCTTCTCTACCAGACCAAAAGCAAACTCATGAAAATTTGCACTCACGGTCCAGCCATCACTGACACAACGATACTCATCGATGATCTCGTCGCCATCTAAATCGATGAGTTCTGTTAGTTCTTGTTTCTGGAGCACAAAGAGCCTCTTGCCCACAACTTTGAGCCCTAAAGGTTCGGCCAAGCCAAAGGCTATCTTCTTCGCGCGGTTGTTTTTTGGATCGTCATCCCGAGCCCCTTCAATAATGTAGACTTCCCCTCCAGGTTCCCAACAACAAACGACCAAACGGCCATCACTCAAGAAATCGAGGCCACCAATCTTCTTTTCGAACCCAGACGGGCGCTCTGTGGTGAGGCGGTAACTTGGATGAAGGGAGCGCAAAGGACGTCCATCCCCTGGGGCGGTGGCAAAGACCCGCTTCTTGATGCGCTTCATTCCCGGGGATGTGACCCGCACGACACCCTTGGGAGTTGAGCAGAATTCCCTGCCCAACAATGAGAAGGACTTCTCTCCAGGGCGACGCCACTCCAAGGAGATTTTCCAACTCCCTAGATTTTCGAAATGGCGCACCTCAATGGCATGATTCCCAGCAGTCAATGAAAGCGCTGCTTCCTTCGCTACAGCCCCATGCAGACCGTCATGATCTATGACCGTTTTTCCGTCCACGAGGAGGACAGAACCATCGTCACTCACCAAGCGGAATTCATAATCGCCATCCAGGGGAACCCGTAGCTTGGCCCGAGCGATGGTGACAAAATGATGGGCAAAGTCCGTCTCCTCCTGAGGCCCATCCATGTTGATCTCATCAACACGCACGTCGAAATTCGGCGTCTGGCCAACCACAAGATCTGGCAGGAGTTTCATGTCCTGCCCAATCCAGTAGACATCAACGTCCCAGCCAGGTTCGTGCTCTTGATTTTCTTGGGCCACAGCGGTGGATGAGCAAAGGGCAAGAAGGACAAAAATCCATACTAATGATCGTTTCATGTCTATTTTTCCTCGCCCGTCATCTTGTAAAGACGTCGAATCAAGTGTCTCCCATTGCCCAGTTCAGTAAACCCGTCGGCATCTGGACTCTTGAAAGTACCCCATACGTTATCTGTGCGACTGGTGATCTGAACTGCGAAGTCTTTCGTTCTTGGCCCGGCATGAAAACGAATTTTCTCAGCATGCTTCAGCCCGGAGATAACAAAATCCCTGCGCAGAGCAGCCTGCCTCAGTGCCCCATGCTCGATTGTCTCTTCAATCAAGACTTCCTCACGGCCCACGGGTCGATAGAGCAACGTGATCTGATTGTTCTGAATACGATAACCAAGATATTTCCGCCTGTCCGACGACGTCAGATTCTTGATTTCTGTAGAATAAGGAATGCCAATGGCCTTGGGTTGTGGGCCATGAACACCGTCATAAACCGTTCCTTGGAGCGCAAGAATCCCACCCCAAGCCCGGTAGATCTGGCAAGTGGCCGCATCAAAGGCGATCGTCAGGCAATCGTCGAGACTGATGACGATCATTCTTGCCTTGCCATCCAAAACACAACGCCTGACCCACGTTTCCGTCGGGCGTTTAGCCTTGGTGCCAATGTAAGGACGAATGCCAAATTCAATGGCCTTGAGGGTACAATCCCCCGTGGCAGCCCACTCCGTTCCTCGTGCCAATAAAAATTGCAGTTGAGGGTCAGCCAAAGAAGCCCGGGTGCTGGGTTGTTCAGGCCAGACATGTCCCAGGGGTGTATGGAAGATCCGCCCCTTGCCAACCCTTGTTGTAACCACCATGGGCTCAGTTCTGCCGCTGCCCCCACTTTCCTTGCTGCTCTGAGCCGCCATCAACAAATTGTACTTGGCCCCGTGCATGTGAACGAGGCGGTGGTAGAGCTCATCGGGGTGAGCTTTCATCGGTGGAAAATCTCGGGTGATGGGATGATTGCGGTCAATCACATCCACATCAAAAACGTGAAACTTTCCGTGTCCAGTTCCTTTTCGCCAGCAAAAGACTGACATGGTTTCATAGTCTTTCCAGCCAACAAAAGCGTTGTTGGCTGCGTGCACCACACAAACCCCAAGGCCCTTCTCGACTGCCGCCATGAATTTCTTGTTGGCAACCTCACCCCAACTCGGGCCGTTGTAGTCCAGATAGACCACCTGAAAGGGGCTCAAATCTTCCTTGGCCAAGAACGTCTTTGGATCCGTTGTTGTCGTGACTTGGAATCGCCCCGTCTTCGTCAAAACCGCGGCCATATGTTTCGAGGTATAGGGCCAATCATGATTATTCGCGCCGGTGACAAGCAAGACAGATATCTTCTGTGCTTCTTGCGCCGAAAGACCACCTATGAGGAAAGAAAAAAGAATCGCCGCATGAACAAGGGGTCGAAAGAACTTTGAAAATTTCATTTTGTTCGCGAAGCCTCTTTTAGAGTTTTCTGATTGAGAGGGTAGAAAAGAAACAGGGCAGCAAAACATGCAATGGACACCCACATGGGTATCCCAAAGAGCGTCTGATAGAATTCAGGGTTCGACTCCTTCGCCCCCGCCAAACCATCAACATAACCCGCGAAGAAATTCCCGACGATGACTCCCAAGCCAAAGATAATCAAGCTATAGAAGCTCTGAGCCGTTGCTCGTACATCCGTAGTTGTCTCTTCGTCCACAATCATAAATGCCACAAAGAAAAAACAGCCAAAGCAAAGACCATGCAGTGCTAAGGCCAGAAAAACAACGAGGCTCGACGACACATGAGCAAACACGAAGAAGCGCAGAGCATAAGCTGCCAGCCCCACTAACAGGAGCCATTTCTTATTCATGAAACCCAAGGCAAATGGAATCAAAGCCAGAATCGCGATTTCAGAGATTTGCCCAATGGTCATGGGCCCACCTCCAACACCGAAAATAGCGTCAATGGTTGGTGTGGCCATTTTGAGAGATCCAAGGAATCCCTCGGTCCGAACAAAGTAGAACTGGTGAACACAGCTAATAGGGAAGGAGACCAAAAACAAAACCAGGAGCTTGCGATTCAATAAGATCTCAACTAAAGCCCGCTTGGCGGCAAATGGTTCCTTACTTTCGGCGGGAGGGGTGTGAGGTAAGAAAAAACAAAACACCCCGAGAATCCCTCCGAGGACGGCACTGACTCGAAAGGCATCTGTCATCCCGGCCACCCGCGCCTGCCGGATCGTTTCTCCAGCCTCCGGCAAATGGTGCCGCAGCAACCACTGCCCCATGCCAATGCCAACAACGATCCAACCAACCGTTCCCCACAAGCGAACCCGGCTGAAATCTCGGTCGCTGTCTGCGATGTGGTGAAAGGCAATGGAGTTCGTCAAAGACAAAGTTGGTGAATAGAGGATGGAGTAAAGAAGACCAAAAACCAAAATCTGGGTGTAAGTCTCAACATTCGGGAGCATCCAGATCAAGACTGCTCCTAATAAATGGCTCAAAGCCAAGAACTTCTCGGTGGCAAACCAACGGTCGGCAATTTGGCCGGCAAGAAACGGCGCTATCAACGCACCTATGGCTGCTACGCCAAAAAGCGTACCAGCTTGTTGCCCTGAGAAACCTTTGAACTCAGTGAGCCAAGCGTAAAAGAGGGGCAGCCATGCCCCCCAAATGGCATACTGAAGAAACATCATGATGGACAACTTAAGAAGAGGTCCACGATCCAAACGCACGGCGTCATTGTTCATGGCCACACTATACGCGAATCCCACAATTCTTGTGGCAAAGTCACACATCTTCCTTGAGAATTTGCCGAGAAAGTGAATCCCAAAAGTCTGTGACAACCGAGTTTTCTTTTGGCATGATCGAGGGACAAATCTGTTTCCCTGTGGTGGTTTTCATTTGCGAGGACCAGGGGGGAATCTCGCGCCTCATCAGGAAAGAACTATGCTCAGATCAAGCTTCTTGGCATTGCTGTTGCTTATCTCCTTAGGCTGGCACGGAGCCCCCTGTTACGCTCAACTACTTTCAGGGTTCGTCTTGAACGGGGACACATCCAACGATCAATTCGGGTACTCAGTCAGAAACGCAGGCGACATCGATGGAGATGGCGTAGGCGATATTCTCGTCGGCTCACCTTTCGTGAGTACCAACGGTATCAACAGCGGTTTGGTCCGAGTCTTTTCTGGGGCCACAGGACAAGTCCTGTATTCAATCATGGGTGATGCCGCCGGCGATGAATTC
>WFTN01000104.1 GCA_015485455.1 Planctomycetota bacterium
TTATTTTGTCCCCACTATTTCCACACCCACGATTCAATCAGCCATCGCTGTTTCCGGCCCAGGAGACACGATCGTGGTGGCTGCGGGGACTTTTCAAGAGAATCTCGTTTGGCCGAGTCATGACATTGTCATTTTGGGTGCTGGTGTTGGGCAGAGCTTTATTGATGGTGGTTTGGTGGCTCCTTGTGTGACCTACTCTGGGCCATGCTCCAATGCTTCCGTGCTGGACGGGTTTACCCTGAAAAACGGCATGGGGGCACCGACGAATTATGGCTTCACCCCGGTTCCTGCTGGGGGTGGCCTTTATCTCAACAACTTTGCTAATCCAGCACCCACCGTGCGCAATTGTGAGATCACCCAATGTGTGGCGAATCAGGCTGCGGCTATCCTGATTTGGTTTGGAGGTTCAGCACAGTTCGAGAATCTGCACATTCATGGAAATACTGTTGTAACGGTTGGAACTTCCTCACCAGATATCGTTGCGATTGATGTCTTTGCTCGTACCCTTCCCGCAGCTATGCCAACGTTCAGGGACTGTAAGATTGAGGGGCACATTTACGTTCCAGCTTCTACGTTCAATGTTGCTGTTCTGATCCGCGTGGCGTCTACCAGCGTTCGTCTGAAAGGCTGCGATATCGAGAACAACCAAGTGCCAAGTCGGGTCCTCGGATTTTCTCAAGCCGACCAAATAGTAGTTGCCCAAAGTCTGTTTGTTGGCAACACGATCGGCGCTGATATCCTAAACGGCGGCGCTAACTTCGTCACGATCAGGGATTGCCTATTTGCCGAGAATCTCGGAGGAAGTGGTCTTGTGAGTCTTGGTCCATCGACGATGATCAACTGTTCATTTGTGAACAACCTTGGGCTGAATGCGCTTGTCGTTCCCTCTCCATTTGTTTTGGCTGGCACTTCTATGGCTGAGATTGACAATTGTTTGGTTTGGGACAACTATGACAGTGCTGGATCTTTAGTGGCGTTACCGATTCAGGGGACTCCAAGTATAAACAACTGCAATATCCAAAACATGGGTGGGGTAGGAGCTGGGGGCCTCGATGTTGATCCGCTCTTTGTTGATCCAGCCAACTCGGACTACCGTTTACAACCTGGGTCTCCTAGCCAAAACAGCGGTGCCAATAGCGGCAACTTTGTTTTGTCAGCAACCGATATTCGTGGATTACCTCGACTGCGCCAAGGCACAGTCGACATGGGTTGCTACGAAAGCCAATCCATGGCTCACCATCCGGCCTCCAAGGGTCGCATTGGTGAACTTGTGGGTGGTCCTTACGACATCCTCACCATCAACGGTAGCGCTGGTGGCCCTTTGCGAAAAGTCGTCGTCCCTTTGGGTTCGTCTTCAACGATGTCCATGCTGCAGCCCCCCAACCTTCCACTGCCGGCTAAGTTTGTGATCTTTGGCTTCCTTGGAGAAGCCAACTTCGACAGCGTCCTGAACGTCCCTTTGGGCATCGGCAATATGATGTTTGCGCCTTCGCCCATGGTGCCGCCGTTCTTCCAATCCATCTTCTTTACCTACACTGACAATTACAACCCAGCCTCACCCCAGTTGGTGTCGTCGACCCCAACCCCCTGGAGTTCCGGCTTAGGCCCAAGCATTCCCTTTCCCCTGACCATCACCTTCCAAGGAGTCATGGAAGAATTAGGAAACTTCCGCCCAACCAATGCCATCATTTTTGAAGTGAAGTAAATCTGGGGTGGTTTTCTAAGTCAGTCACGTGCCTCCACCATCGCAGCGCGAAGAGATTGGGTTAAGTTGAGGTTGCGCTGATGTTGTCGAACGCGCTCACGGGGAGTGAGTCGCCGATTGTCGGATAGTAAGGAAAGGTCGAATTCCTAGTTCACGGCCTGTTTTAAGACCCGCCGAGGGTTCTCTCTGCGCGTTAGTTCTTGTTTTTGTCCAGACAAACCAAATGATCGTCCCTCATGGTGAGGTCTCATGTGAATATTCGGTCTTCTAATAGACACAGAATGGAAGAAGATTAAGGATTCAGGCCTCAGCAGATGGGAGATTCACATGACATTGCATTCGTTGGTTGGAGAGAATGCATGATGGGCTGAGTCTTCTCCGCTGTTGTGAGTTGGCGGAAATGGCTGAGGAGCACACGAGGAGGCTGGAATCGGAAAGGACAAAGAGCCTTCAGAGGAT
>WFTN01000105.1 GCA_015485455.1 Planctomycetota bacterium
ATCTAAAGCAAGAGATGATTTTTCTATATCACCTGGAAAGAGGAATCCCCGAGCAATGCCGCTACGGAAATTGGCTTCTGGGCAATTCGAAATCGAGGTCGACAGTGAAGAAAACAGCGTTCTAGTTTTCTCAGAGTGTTTTGCGCGAGGCTGGACCGCTTACATTGACGGAGTGCCCACGGATATCTTGGCCGCGAACGTCTGTTCGATGGCCGTCGCCCTACCACCTGGAGAGCACAAGGTCGAATTCTATTTTTGGCCCAGTTCTCTGACCTGGGGCTTCTGCATATCGCTGGGAATGTTCTCAATCATGATCATCGTTGTCATACGTTCAGCCCGCCGTCAACGAATCCCCCAGCTGGTCCGATCTGAGTCAAATATGTCTGGTAACCCTAAGCACCCATAGGGTATCCTCTTCCCCAGTTGTCGTTGCTTTCTTAGGAATTACTGTCGCCCATGCGTATCGCCTTCTTCTGCACTCGATTTCCCTGTATCTCTGAGACCTTTGTCTTGAGTCAATTGGCAGGTCTCTTGGACAAAGGGTTCGAAATCGACATCCATGCAATCCATCCAGGAGATGATGACGTATTGCATCCCACGTTCGAAGAATATGGATTACAGAAGCACACCTCTTACCGGGGAAGAACCGGCAGTATCTTCGGGCGCCTAATCATCACCATCGCCTTAATCATCCGCTTCGGTTGGGAGTCATTCTCGTCATTGAACGCACTTCGCAAATTGGTCAAGGATGTGCCCGAGGTCAGCTTTGCTGCGGCCCTATTCACTCTCAGGGGATTGCGATCACGTCCCCAAGCGGATCTCATTTACGCTCATTTTGGTCCCAATGGTCAAATCGCTGCGACCCTCAAAGCGGCCAAGTTCATTGACATTCCCGTCGTCACCGTGTTTCACGGTTTTGATGTGACAGTTATCAACAAGAAATGGGGCCCGTCCTATTATCAAACGCTCTTCAAACACGGAGCGCTCATGCTCCCCGTGAGTGAGGAGTTTAAGAAACGCCTTATTGATTTCGGCTGTTCACCGGAGAAGATCAGGGTGCACCATATGGGTGTGGATATCCGCGCCCTCAAGTATGTGGAACGCTCCCAACCAGCCCCCAAAGAAGCAATCCGTGTCCTCACCATTGCGCGCTTGGTCGAAAAGAAAGGGGTCACCTATGGCATTCAAGCTGTGAACACGGTGGCCCGGGACCACGGCATAGCCATCGAATTCAACATTGTTGGCGATGGTGATATGCGAACGCAATTGGAGGCTGAAATCGTTTCATTGGGCTGTGGCGACATCGTGCATATGGTCGGCTGGAAAAACTCCGATGACGTTCAAAAATTTATTGAAGAAGCCCACATCTACATGGCTCCAAGTATCACCGCGGAAAATGGTGACGAAGAAGGTATTCCCGTGGTGCTCATGGAGGCCGCGGCCAGTGGCTTACCCCTTTTGTCTACCCACCATAGCGGGATTCCTGAGCTCGTTCGCCAAGACGAAACCGGCCTGCTGGCAGAAGAACGAGATGCTCAAGGCCTTGGGAAGGCCCTTTTGCGTCTTTGCCAGGATGCTCCCCTGCGCAAGAAACTCGCCCATGGTGGTCGGGCCTTAGTCGAAAAAGAATTTGAGATAGAATCACTCAACGAGAAACTAGCGGCAACCTTGAAAGAGCAGGCTCAATCGTGAAAGTCACAGTGACCGTTTGCGCCCTCACCTACAAACGCCCAGAAGGATTGAGGCGCCTCTTGGATGGCTTTCTCAAACTGGAGAAAGATGACGATTGGAACACCCTCCGCTTCGTCATTGTTGACAACGATGCTCAAGAATCTGGTAAAGATCTCTGCCTTGAATTCCAGCAAGAAGAGAAATTGGGGGCCGCTCTACGCTACGTTTCTCAACCCGTGCAAGGTATCGCAAGATCAAGAAATGCCGCGGTGGATGCCGCAGCGGATGGAGACTGGACGGCGTTTATTGACGACGACGAATGTCCAGATCCAGATTGGTTGCTAAGACTTTATTGCAGTGCTCTTAAGCACAAGGCCGATGTGGTCGGCGGGCCTGTGCGCCTCATTATCGAAGGAACACCGGCCCCGTGGTTGGCCGATGGTGGATTCTTCGAGAGGCGTAAGTATGAAGACGGAACAAATTTGGGTCACGTGTTCACCAACAACGTCCTCTTTCGCAGTGGTCTGCCCAAAGAGTTCAACATACGCTTTGACGAGCGGCCAGCCTTCGCCTCCCTCTGCGTCGGGGAAGATCGCCTTTTCTTCCAAGCTTTGGCAAAAGCCGGGGCCAAGACTGTTTACTGCGATGATGCTTTCGTCACCGAGTGGATTCCAGAAGCCCGGGCCAACGAAGTTTGGTTGGTCAATCGAATGCACAAGATTGGTGTGGCCACAACCGCAGTGGAACTGAGTGTCCATCCTGGATTCCGCACAAAGATCATTCTCTTGGCAAAAGCCCTTGTTTGGATAATGATGGGAGCTCTTCGTTTCTTGGCCCTCGGGTTCTTGAACCCTCTCAAGCGCACCCAAGCACGGCGAAATATGGCTTATGGCCGGGGCCTAATCGTGGGGATGATGAATTATTCGGGCTCAGGTCAGTGAAGAATCCGACCCAGGAAATAGTCAGCCACAATCTTGACCGCATTGATAGCTTTTTGGCCTTTGGCCAAACTGTGTTCAGTATAGCGAATTTGGACTGGGATTTCTTTCATGCGAAGATTGAGACGCCTGACAAAACTGATAAATTCGCTGGCGTGAGCCATTCCATCCATGGTAATTGTCATCCGCTTGGCAGATGCTCGTGACAAGCAACGCAATCCGTTGTGGGCGTCTGAGACTTTCACCCGATGAACGATGCGACTAAACAAGATACCTGCTTTCAATACGTAACGTTTTGAAGTTGGCATATTGATGGTTTCACCCAAAAAACGAGACCCGTAGCAAACATCGGCTTCCCCGGATTCGATTGGCTGAACCAGTTTTTCTACATCTTCAATGCGATGCTGACCATCAGCATCAAAGGTCACGATATACTCAGCTCCTTGCTGAATGGCGTAGGTGATGCCAGTTTGCAAGGAGGCCCCTTGCCCCCGATTGATGATGTGTCGAAGGACATGAGGGGCGTTCTTCTGAGCCTGCTCATAGGTGTCATCAGAAGAGCCATCATCCACCACAACGACATTGGGATAGATGGGAACGACTTTGCGCACGACCTCATCGATCACCGCTCCCTCATGGTAAGCAGCGATACAAATGTAGACCTTCTCGCGCAGTTCGCGCGGTAGACTCGAAATGGAATCAACCACAGTTTGGCTCATTAGTTTCAATTTATTGGAACGGCAAAACATCAAAGACGTTCGTCATCCTGCCAACATGATAGTCGGAATCAAAGAACTCTTCATTTCCCCTCGAACATCGAGCCCTATCCCCCCTGACCCAGCCCGGGTATTCACCCAGAAAGGAGAGTTGTACGGTGCCTGGAGGTGGCCAAAGTAGTTTTTTCCTCTCGCACCGGCCCCATGGCGGCGGGTCCAATGACGCACATTCTGCGGAACTCTTGGGTGGCGATTTGGGAATTTTCCCCAAATCACCCCCAAAATCCCCCAAGATGCCAAGAAAACCAACGGTACAGCGATTGCTGGAGTCTCTTGGAGGTAAAAAATCATGAAAGTCCGCGAATTAGTCGATTGTACTGGGTTGGTCACAACGAAGGCCAACAAGTCACTGGGTGACGCTTGTGATTTGATGAAAAATCACAATATTTCCGGGATTCCCGTGCTCTGCTCTCAAGGGAGCCTGAAAGGCCTCATTTCGATTGGACAAGTACTCCATTTTGCACATGATGGGGCCGAAGAGCGCAAGCTGGTTGATCCTGACTGGCATTCTCCCGTCCGAGCCCAGCCCGCGCGGGGAGTCTGGCGCACAATGTCGGTTGAAAATGCCATGGTAAAAGATGTGGTGACTGTGGCTGCAGATGACGAAATAAAGTCAGCAGCCCAAAAACTTCTCAATGAGGGGGTTCATCGAGCCGTCGTAATTGATCAGAATGGCAAACCGATTGGCATGTTGACGACCTTTGATTTTACTCGGTACGTGGCTTCGAGTTAGAAAGAGCCTCGAACCAAAGAAGCAGAAAGAAACGAGTTCATGATTTTTGCAATTTGCGGTTTCATCGGAATGGCGGTTGGTTCCATGCTTGGCTACTTCATTGGAGGTATGGGGACCGGCGTGGGCCAAATCATGTTGACTATCCACTTGACCATCACATTCGGCTTCGTTGGCATTTGGTTGGGCATCATCTTCAATAAGAAGGCCATGCACCACGACGACCGTAGCGGAACACTCGAAGGTTAGTTCGCTTCCTATCATCACAAGACTTAAGAGCCCGGACAGGTCCACTGCTCCGGGCTCGTCTATTGTCAGAGCCAAGATAGTCCCCCAAAGTTTTAGCAAGTGACTGAGGTTACTTTTTTGCCGACCGAACCTCTTGCAGGACCACCGCCAAGCGATCTCCTGTTCGTCTCGCCTCTGTCAGTGCCAGCCTTCGATCCAGTCCGATTGTCAAAGATGTTCGCATACCAGGCC
>WFTN01000106.1 GCA_015485455.1 Planctomycetota bacterium
CTGTAAATATCTTGATCCATTTCTGTCCTTTCGTTTTGGCTGTCCCCTTTGACAGAGACACACCCCTTGTCTGGATATTTTGGATGACCGTTTGGGCCCTTTCTGAGGCTACCCAGGTCAACGACTCCTATTCTCCAGGAGTCCATGTATTACGTCAATCACGAGGGAGGTGCGAAGAGTCGATTTTGCCCTGGAATCTGCATTTTCTCGGCCTTCGTGCATTCTTGGGAATCCTATCTTATTCTGATTTCTCCTTTCATGGGATCTTGGTTCTACTAAGGCCCTCAGCCAAGAAATTTAGAACGTCACCGCCTCCCAAGGGACCCTAGATTGCCCATTCTTTGCACCAGTTGCCTCTTATGACCCCCTGAGTTTCTTTGCCGGGCCTCTTCTCACCCAGCGACCATCACCCTAGGAATCAGGCAGCTTTAAGCCCCTGTCGAGAAAGCCAATTTTAAGGTCATGGTTTACGGGAGATTGTCCGGGTTTGGTGCTAATTTGTGGCAACCGGGTCAAGAATGGTCGGTCCACGTGGGATTGATCGTGACTCCGCTTCGCCGACTCAAAGGAATACACTCCATGCCAGCAAGCGCCAGGCGCCGGGCTATCCAGGCAATCGCTGCCCAGGGCCCCATTCTCCCCGCCGAGAGCAACCGCGGTCAATTGACCGATATCTACGGCTGTAATGTTTTCAACGAAAGAAGCCAGCGTCAGAGACTCCCCAAAGAAGCGTTCAAGAAACTGCGCCAAACCATGCAGACAGGTCACAGCTTGGATCCTTCCATCGCCGATGCTGTAGCATCGGCCATGCGGGATTGGGCTGTGGAGCACGGGGCCACCCATTTTACTCATTGGTTCCAACCCATGACCGGGCAGACCGCCGAGAAACACGATTCCTTCTTGAGCCTCACCAGTGACGATCACATCATCAATGAATTCTCGGGAAGCGCCTTGATTCGAGGAGAGCCAGATGCTTCCTCTTTTCCAAGTGGCGGTTTGCGGTCGACATTCGAAGCTCGGGGTTATACTCAATGGGACCCCACATCCCCTGCTTTTCTACGGGAAGGGCCCAACGGTGTCACCCTCTTCATTCCAACGGCATTTTGTTCATGGACAGGCGAAGCTCTGGACAAAAAGACACCTCTTCTTCGCTCTGAGGAAGCAGTCAACAATGCCGCTGTCCGCCTGCTCAACATGATTGACGGTCCTCAAGTTGACCACGTCTACTCTACAATCGGTTTGGAGCAGGAATATTTCCTCGTCGATAGAAGATTGGCCGATTTACGTCCAGATCTCTTAAGTTGTGGTCGCACCCTTTTCGGCGCCAATCCACCCAAAGGACAAGAATTGGCTGATAACTATTTTGGTGCCATCAACGAACGGGTACTGGGCTACATGCAGGACTTGGAATATGAGTTGTGGAAGCTCGGCATACCTGCCAAGACGAGGCACAATGAAGTCGCCCCTGGCCAATTTGAGCTAGCCCCGATTTTCAAGAAGGCCACTGTTTCCGTCGACCAAAATATGCTCATCATGGAAATGATGCGTATCATCGCTGATCGCCATGGCATGAAATGCTTGATGCACGAAAAGCCGTTTAACGGTGTGAATGGCTCTGGCAAGCACAACAACTGGTCACTCTCTGATAACTTAGGGAGAAACTTGCTCGATCCAGGAATCACCCCTGAAGACAGTTTGCAATTTTTGCTCTTCTTGACGGCGACGATCCGGGCAGTGGATATCCATGCTGACCTTCTACGAGTCAGCGTAGCCAGTAGTGCCAATGATCACCGACTTGGAGCCAATGAAGCGCCCCCAGCGATCATTTCTATCTTCCTGGGGAGCCAACTGGAAGGCGTTGTCGATTCACTTCTTGGAAGAGAGTCGGATGCAGGCAAGCATGTTGGCGAAATTAAGTTGGGTGTATCAGCTATGCCCCCATTACCCCGGGACATCACGGACAGAAACCGCACCTCACCCTTCGCCTTTACCGGTAACAAGTTTGAATTCAGGGCTGTTGGATCATCCCAATCGACGGCCTACCCGACGACTGTCTTAAACGCCATCGTCGCTGATTCTCTCAATTTCCTCTCCGATCAAATTGAGGCCAGAAAGAATGGTGGCGAGTTGCGCGATATTGTCCATGGTCTGGTTGTTGAAACTCTAAAAAAACATGAACGCGTTCTTTTTAGTGGCGACAACTATGCTGACGCATGGACGGTGGAGGCAGAAAAACGAGGTTTGCCCAATCTAAAAGACACCGCCTCGGCGCTGCCCCATTTCGTGGCAGATCACAATATTGCACTTTTTGAGTCGACGGGGGTCTTCTCCAAGAGGGAAGCGGAATCACGCCTGAATGTCATGTGTGAAAACTATGCCCAGCAGATTCGCATTGAAGCTGCCACCAGCACTCAAATGGTGTCAACAATGATCATGCCCGCCGCGCTCCGACAACAGAGCTTGTTGGCTCAGGCAATTCAGCAATCCCGACATGCACTTCCAGATGCCGACCTGGGTCCTCAAGAGGACATGCTTCGGAAGCTCAATGCCCTTGTGGCGAAACTATCCGCCAGCTTGAAATCCATGGAGAGCATTGTAGAAAGTTTCGACGACAAGGACCGAGCTCATCTCGAATTGGTCAACTTTTGTCGCGACGAAGTCATTCCAACGCGAGCTTTGCTTCGTCAACATGTAGACCTGCTGGAAGATCTCATTGACGATAGCTTCTGGCCTCTGCCCAAGTATCGTGAAATGCTCTTTCATCGCTAAGAAGCATCAAAAGTCTGGCTCCTCAACCTCCGTAGAAGAGAGTTGAGGGGCCGTTCTTGTTCTCGTTCGCCTAAATCGATTTTTGGCTCTTCCCGTCAATCAAGTGGGTCTTGAGTGTCTTCCACTCTTTATTGCGAATGTGAGCCCGCTTGAAACCCCGAGGACCATGGCGCATCTTGGGGTAAATCATCATGTCGAAGTCTTTGCCGTGTTTCTGCAATTCCCCAGCAAATTGAACCGTGTTTTGAAAATGAACATTGTCATCCATGGTGCCGTGGAGCAGGAGCAAATGGCCACTGAGGTTTTTGGCCGCCTTAAGGCAAGATGTCTTGGCGTAGCCTTGAGGGTTCAACTGGGGGGTGCTCATGTACCGTTCGGTGTAGATCGTGTCATAGAGAGCCCAGTCGTAAACACCAGCTCCAGCGATGCCGACAGTAAATAGTTTCGAATGGGTTAACGCGTAACCAGCCATGAAACCACCGAAGCTCCAGCCGCTAATACCCACCCGTGAATCATCAGCCCATGAGTTCTTGCCAATAAAGCGCACAGCGTCTTCTAAGTCACGCAATTCAGAAACACCAAAACTCAAGTAGCAAGCATCGGTGTAGGTTTGACCTCGACCTGACGACGTTCGGTTGTTGACTTGCAATACCAGGGCACCTTCTTGGGCCACAAACTGATGCCAAGGAGAGACACTCCAGGCATCCCGCACACTGGGTGCGTCTGGGCCGGAGTAGGTGAAGAGCATGATTGGATAGGATTTCTTGGGGTCGAAATCGTGAGGTTTGATCAAGGTCGCATCCATGATGAAGCCGTCACGGGCGGGAATTCGCAGATATTCTCTTCGAGAGTAGGCGAACTCGGAATGGAGAGATCGGCTGAATAACTCCCGTTTTGTTTCGCCATTGAGATCGCGCACCACAGCTTTTGGGGGCATTTCTGTATTGGACCAGGTGTCAATAAGCAAAGAGGCGTCGTGGTTGAGCTGAATCGTGTGATGCCCTCTTCCGGGAGTCAAGAGCATGAGGTTTTTGCCGTCAAAATCCACCTGATAAGCTTCCCGGCCGCAGGGGTTCTCCTGGTTGCCATAGAACCAGACTTTCTTCGCCTCTTCGTCGAGCTTGATGATTCCTTGGTTGACCCATGGACCGTTGGTGACTTGAGCGATGAGCTTTCCCTGAGCATTGTAGTGGTAGAGGTGCTTAAACCCCGTCCTCTCAGACCACCACATAAAAGTGCCATCCTCGAGCCATCTTGGTTGAGCAATGCGATTGACCCAGCCCGTCTCGGACTCTTCTCGAATCAACGTTTCGATTTTTCCTGTCTTGGGGTCGCCTTCTAAAAGTTCCAACCAATTCTGAATTCGGTTTTGAACTTGAAAAATAAGTTTGTCTCCAGAAGGAGTCCATCCGACATAAACGATCAGGGGTTCAGTCCCCTCGAATTTACTGAGATCCATCCAGACGGTTTTTTTCGTCATCAGGTCAAAGACACCTAAATCGGCTACCGGATTTGGATCGCCAACTTTCGGGTAATTTGTGGTTTCGACTTTAAGGGTGTTGGGGATGTGGTCGATGACGACGAAATCTTTCACCTGGGATTCGTCAATTTTCAAATAGGCAACGGCCTGGGAAGAAGGACTCCACCACATGCCGTTGAAGTTGAAGCGTCCATAGATCTCTTCTTGGTAGACCCAGTCCAGCTCGCCATGCAGAAGTTCACGGCTGCCGTCCTTGGAGACCGCTATTTCGTTTTTGCCATCGATTCCACGGATATACATATTGTGGTCACGGACGAATGAGACGAACTTCTTATTCGGGCTGGTCTGTGGCAATTTTTCCCCCCGGTCATGGTGTATCTTGGGCCTGGGGCCTCGCCTTCCCTTCTTACCCCTTGGCATCCGTGGTTCTTCCTTCTCCTCCCCGGTTATAGGATCAGAAGTCTTCCCTTTCATACGAATGAGCTTACCACTCTGAGTCCAAGAGGCCCGCCCTCGACTGGTACGATATTGTCCACGAGACAGGGTGTCTTGAAGGGTCAGCTTCTTTTTTTCTTGGGCCTTCACCTCCAGGGACAGGGCCGAGAAACATAACCCCAGCATGGCCAGCAGGACCCAGTTTGCGGGATTCACTCGTCTAAGCATCGTCTGATTCTCCTAATTCGTTGAGGGAAGAGTCTACCACAAGCCATACGCTTCTTGGGGTGCTCCCATTTCAGAGCAAAAGAGGGTCATCCTTAGCCGATTTAAGGTGTTGCGACTTTTGCAGCCTACCACCCGGGGGATCGGGATTTCGACCCTGGAGTGAGAATGTTAGGATGTCGCAGGCCTGTTCGAAGCGACGGACATGGTGGTTGCATTTTCTTGAAGTCTCGCATTGCCCTAGGATTCTCATGGCTCCGTCCATTCACATTCATCATCAAGACAAGTACCTCTTGTTTGCGGAAAAGCCACCACGGATGCTCACAACACCGGCACCCGCTGGGAAAGCTGAAAACAAGGGAAAGCCCCTTTTGGGCCACCTTCTCAGTGAAGGGCATCATGTTTTTGCCGTCCATCGATTGGATTATGAGACCTCTGGACTCGTTCTGTTTGCCAAGAACTTGAAGACCAAAGATGAATTGATGGGGCTATTCAAATACAAGGCTGTGACCAAGACTTATGAGGCTCTTTGCCTAGGCCACATGCGCACGCCTCGGGGTGTTCTTGATTTTCCGATTCGTGACTTGGGCGCTTCCGCATGTATTCGTGCTGATGGTGAAAAAGCCGTCACCCGTTATGAGGTGATCGAGGAATACAAAGATTGCAGTCTGTTGAGGCTCTATCCCGAAACGGGACGGCACAATCAAATTCGTTTGCATCTCGCTCACATCGGCAAACCCATTGTGGGCGAAAGAAAATTTGCTATTGGCCGCACCGCTGGTCTCAAGCACAAGAGGGTTCTTCTTCACGCAACGTCTTTGAAGTTGCAGCCACCCCATTTGGATCATCATCTGAGGATTCGCTCCAGGCGCCCTCCTGATTTCGAAGAATTTTTGGCCACCTTAGGGCCGAAGAAGAAAAGCAAAAACGCGAAAGCCAAGCAAAAAGTTCGAAAGAAAAAATGACCAGAAAAGACATTCAATTCGAATTGATCAAGACGGACCCAACAGGTGCCCGCCGAAGTCGTTTCACGACGACGCACGGCACGGTGGAGTGTCCTACTTTTATGCCTGTGGGGACACAGGGTGCTGTCAAATCCATGACGCCGGATCAGGTCTTGGCGACCAACGCTGAAGTGGTCTTAGCCAATACTTATCATCTGTCCTATGATGGGCGCCGGGAGTTGGTCAAACGTACAGGGGGCCTCCACAAGTTTATGGCTTGGCCCAAAACAATCTTGACAGATTCCGGCGGATTTCAGGTTTTTTCCATTCCAAATAAACGAATTGATGAAGATGGAGTTTCATTCATTGACGAGAAGACCGGTAAGCATTTGTTCTTGGATCCTGAAACATCTATGAACATCCAGAAGGACTTAGGCGCTGACATCGTCATGGCCTTTGACGAATGCGTCGAGTATCCGGCAAAAGAGACTTATGTCTCCAAGTCATTGGAACGAACATCACGCTGGGCAGAACGTTGTCTTTCTGTCGCTCTCGCTGATCATCAGTTTCTCTTCGGTATTGTTCAGGGTGGCACCTATCCTCGATTGAGGGAGATCAGCGCCAGCCAGATCGCCTCCCTTGATTTCGATGGTTTCGCTATCGGCGGTGTGAGTGTGGGTGAAGGCAGTGACTTGATGCGAGAAGTGACAGCCATCACCGCCCCTCTTTTGCCAAAAAATCTCCCGCGCTATCTCATGGGGGTGGGAACTCCAGAAGACATTTTGGAAGCCGTTGAATGTGGCGTTGACATGTTCGACTGTGTCATTCCAACTCGCTACGGCCGGGGCGGAACACTCTTCGCTCGAACCGGAAAGATTCGAATCGGCGACAAGAAATTTCGCAAGGACAAGTTTCCTATCGATACGAAGTGCAATTGCTACACTTGCCATCATTATTCTCGCAGTGTTCTGCGTCATCTTTTCTATGCCGGAGAAGCGATTTTTCACACTTTGGCATCCATTCACAATGTTCATTTCTATGAAGATTTGATGCGCGAGATTCGGGAAGCCATCGAGAGCAAGAGATTCAAAGCCTACAAACGTTATCGCCTGAATCTTTTGGCTGAAAGCCCTAAGGAGCGTAGGAAGGACTCATGAGGTACCGTCTCTTAGACAGTGGCCACGGCCGAAAATTGGAACAACTTGGTGATGTCATCGTAGAGCGACAAGCGCCAACGGCCATCTGGTCTCCTCTTCTTGATCGGAAGGCTTGGGGGCGATCTCAAGGGGTCCACCATCGCAGCGATAAAGGGGGCGGTCATTGGGAATGGAAGAAACAACCACCGGCCAGTTGGGAAGTCCATCTCGGGGTGAACAAGATGGTCGTCAAGCCCACTCCTTTTGGGCATGTTGGGCTTTTTGCTGAACAGGAAGAGCAGTGGCATTGGATCGCCGAAGCCGTGACCGCTTTCATAGCCCGTGAGAATAGACCGCCGGAAGTTCTCAATCTGTTTGCCTATACCGGGGGATCTACCTTGGCAGCAGCTCGAGCTGGAGCAAAAGTGACCCACGTGGACGCCGCCAAGGGCGTGGTCGATTGGGCCCGGAAGAACGCCACTGTCAATGACCTGGATGGAGCACCCGTTCGCTGGATGGTCGATGATTGCAGCGCATTCGTTGCCCGTGAAGTGAGGCGGGAACGCCACTACGACGGCCTTATTCTTGATCCTCCCACTTTCGGTCGAGGAAAGAAGAATGAAGTGTGGACGATTGACAACAATCTCGGCCCTCTTCTTTCTGGACTGAGGAAGCTGTCTTTTTCTCAACTCGACTTTTTACTGCTTTCTTGCCATTCCCCTGGTTATACACCTCTGGCCTTGAAGCAACTGGCTGATGATCATTTCGGCGACAAATTCGAAGAATTTGACGGTGGAGAAATGACCGTTCCTCAAGATGAAGGCCATCGTCGCCTCCCTTCTGGTTTCTTTACCAGGCGCCGTCGCTTCGCTTCTTCCTAACTGTTGGTATCCCTATACTCCGGTGTTGCTGAGATTTCCCATTTTCCTCATTTACGGGTAAACTCCAGCCTCTGTTCACGTTCCAAAGTCAACGGAACTGCTCAGGTGCTTTGCCCCATCTCCGGGGTCTCAAGAAGATGAAACCTTCGGGTTAGGAGTGTCCTTGTGAAAGATCATTGGAAGATCATTGTCTGGCTCATCGGCGGCTTGGTCATCGGCGGAGCTCTCCAATTTTGGGCCGAGGGCGCGCCTGCGAGTCCTTTTGCTCTGAAAGAAGTGGATGGGCATGTAGAAGTTAGGACAGCACCCCCCAAGAGCGAAGTGGGAGTTGGAAGTCGAGTCGTGGCCATCATCAAAGACAAAGGCCGCAAGAACGAAGAACGCCTGGGATTTTCTGATCTCGCTTCCTATGACAAGGCCCTTAAGTCCTGCGATATCGGCTCGATTATTTGGTATGAGTCAGCGGCAGGGTCTCTCAGTCAAGCAGCGCTCAAGTTGGATGAGAAATCTCAACGTGCCATGCTTCTGCAGCCTTTCATCTTTCTGGCCAACATTTTCCTGCGACTCTTGAAGATGCTTATTGTTCCTATGATTTTGACCTCGATTATTTCTGGGGTTGTTGGCTTAGGGAGTGGTGCTGATCTCAAGCGACTTGGATCGAAGACGTTTCTCTACTATGTCGCCACAAGTATGGTCGCGATCGTAACGGGACTCATCTTGGTGAATTTGATTCGCCCAGGCGATGGGGCTGCCCTGGGTTTGGCGGCGAGCGATAAGTTTGCCCAAGCTTCTGACGCCTCTTTCATTGAAGTGCTCATTCGCATGGTCCCAGAGAATGTCTTTGCTGCTTTTGGTGCTAATGCATCCATGTTGCAAGTGATCTTCTTCTCGCTTCTTTTCGGCTACTTCATCTTGAAGACGAATGAACCTCATCGAGGGACCATGACGTCATCCTTTGAAGCCTCGTTTCAGGTGATGATGAAATTGGCGGCAGGTGTTCTGAAGCTCATCCCCTATGGCGTCTTTTGTCTTTTGGTCAAGGTTGTCGGACAAACTGGTTTCGCAGTGTTCAAACCCTTAGGGCTCTACATGTTCACAGTTTTTGCGGCCTTAGCAATACACTGCTGCGTCACCCTTCCCCTGGTTCTGAAATTCTTCGCCAAGATTAACCCACTCCATTGGATGAAAGCTGTGGCTCCGGCTCTCATCACTGCGTTCTCAACTTCTTCCTCCTCAATGACACTTCCTGTGACCATGGAGACTGTTGAAAAACGAGGAGGTGTTTCCAATAAGGTTGTTTCTTTTGTCCAACCACTTGGCGCCACTATCAACATGGATGGTACAGCTCTTTACGAGTGCATAGGCGTTATTTTCTTGGCGCAGTATTACGCTGACGCTCAGGGTTTTGTCTTGAGTCTTAGCGACCAACTACAAGTGGTTGTCATGGCACTTCTAGCGTCGATTGGAGCAGCAGGAATTCCCTCTGCAGGACTCATTATGATGGTCACCATCTTGGCTGCATTGAAACTTCCGGTTGAAGGCGCGGCCCTGCTACTTGCGGTGGACCGTCCCTTGGACATGTTGCGAACTGTAACGAATGTTTTCTCTGATACCTGCGGTTCAGCCGTGGTGGCTGTTTCTGAAGGTGAAACAATACTCGAAGTTTCCACAAGCAAAGGTGAAGAGGCATGAAGTTGACTCAGACTCAACCTTGGAAGAAGTTGAAAGCAGAACATGAGCTCTTGACAGCCACAAATATGCGGGGTCTTTTTCACCAAGACCCAAGTCGTTTCGAGACATTCTCTCTTGAGTCCTGTGGGCTTTTTCTGGACTACTCCAAGAACATAGTGCGCACAGAGACAATGAATGCCTTGATGGACTTGGCGAAGTCACAAGGCCTGGAAGAACTTCGTGACCAGATGTTTCGTGGGGAAAAGATCAATTCGACGGAAGGACGGGCCGTTCTCCATACGGCTTTGCGCAATGGTGGCGCCGAATCTGTTCTGGTGGACGGCGTGGATGTGGTTCCCGGAATTCAAGATGTCTTGTCACAACTGAGGGTCTTTTCAGATGAGATTCGGAGCGGGAACAAGAGTGGATTTTCGAAGAAAACCATAACCGATGTGGTGAATATAGGTATCGGCGGCTCAGACCTGGGAGGCGTCATGGCTTATGAAGCCCTGAAGCCTTACGCGGACGGCCCTCGCTGCCACTTTGTTTCGAACGTTGATGGAACTCACATCACTGAAACATTGAAGGGACTGGATGGAGAAACGACACTCTTCATTATTGCGTCCAAGACGTTTACCACTCAGGAAACAATGACCAATGCCGCCAGTGCAAAGGCTTGGTTCTTGGCCCAAGGATTGCCTCAAGAAGCGGTGGCCAATCATTTCGTTGCGGTCTCTACCAACTTGAAGGCTGCCGAGTCCTTCGGTATCGACAAGAAGAATGTTTTTGGTTTTTGGGACTGGGTTGGTGGCCGCTACTCCATCTGGAGCGCCATTGGCTTGCCATTGATTCTGGGTATTGGCATGGAAAGGTTCTTAGAGGTTCTCTCTGGAGCCCACCAGATGGATCAACATTTTCGAGAAGCACCTCTTAGGGAGAACATGCCCGTGATCTTGGGGATGATGGGTGTTTGGTATGCCGATTTCTTTGAAGCGGAGAGCCACGCCGTTTTGCCTTATGACCAGTATCTTCATCGATTCCCTGCCTATTTGCAACAACTGGACATGGAAAGCAATGGCAAAAGTGTCACCAAGGGTGGAACAGCAGTTGACTTTGCTACTGGACCATTAGTTTGGGGAGAACCAGGTACCAATGGCCAGCATGCTTTCTACCAGCTCATTCACCAAGGAACCCGCCTTGTTCCTTGCGACTTCCTCGGGCCTGCCAAAAGCCAGAACCCGAATGGAGATCATCATCTCATTTTAATGTCGAATTTCTTTGCCCAAACGGAGGCATTGATGAATGGCAAGAATGAGGCGGAAGTCCAGGCAGAGCTCGAAGCCTCGGGCTTGGAGTCTGAGGAGGTGGCGGCACTTTTGCCACACAAGGTTTTCCCCGGCAACCGCCCCAGCAATAGTATTCTCTATCGACGACTCACCCCCACCACCCTTGGATCTTTGATTGCGCTCTACGAACATAAGGTTTTCGTCCAAGGGGCAATTTGGGGAATCAACTCATTTGACCAATGGGGAGTCGAATTGGGTAAGCAACTGGCGAAGGCCATTCTCCCGGAGCTTCGGGGGGACGAAGCCGTTGATGGTCACGATGGCTCAACCAATGGACTTATCAATCAGTTCAAGAGTTGGCGCGCATAGTCGGAATGTTTCCTGAGATCGGCCGCGGGATCGCGCTTCTTTGGGTTAGGCGAAACCCAAACGCAAGTGTGCAAGATTTTCTTTAAGCCAGGTTCTTTTTGAGATGAAACGACTGCATCGGGGAATAAACTGGGCCGTTCTCCGTCATGTCGCTCATCATGAGATGGATTTGTTTAACATCGAATTGGCCAAACTCGTTGCGGTTGCTCTCGACAATTTTCGCTCTAAGTTCGTCTAACTCCCGGTCACCGCGAACACGTCCGATTGTTATGTGGGGACGATAGCCCTTGCGCTCTGGACGAATTCCGACTTGCCCCAATGCCTGCTGAAGATTGTTGTAAAGCAGTTTGAGGGGGTCCAAATTGCCCTCAACTCCGGCGACGATAATCCGAGGAGTCGCCTTATTTTCTGGGAGTGTCTTCATGCCTCTCACAGTGATCCGTGTCCGTGGCACTCCCTCCATGGCTTCGGCAACTGCACTTTGCACGTCCATCATGTCTTCAGGGTGAACGTCACCAATGAAGCGAACAGTGAGATGTAGATTCTCACTAATCGTCCACTTCACTGAAGCCCCAGCCAACTGGAGGAAACCTATTTCTCGAGCGAGTCTCTTGCGCAAGTTGTTAGGCAACTCAATGGCAACGAAACAGCGAAGATCATGTTTGCCCATTAGGCGTTCACATCCAAAAACAGCCGATACTCTTGATGCCTTTTTTCAATGTCATCCCAACTCAGGTCTCGCAGGCGGTCGAGTCCAAAATCTTCAACGTTATAGGATGCCACCACTGTTCCATAGGACATAGCCCGTTTGATCGAAGTAAAATCTGTGTTTCCTTCTCTGGCTAAGAATCCCATGGCGCCTGATGCAAAGGTGTCCCCGGCCCCAGTGGGGTCTTTCACTTCCTCCAAGGGGTAAGCTGGGAGCGCAAAAAACTTGTCGTCGTGAAGGACAATGGCACCGTGCTCACCTTTCTTGATAAGAACGGTGCTCGGCCCCATGGCACTGATATTCCTCATGGCCACAATCAGATTGGCATTTTCGCCCAAGGCCCGTGCTTCCTCATCATTGCAGACTAAGGCATCAACAGCTTTGAGAACACGCAAGACATCGTCTCTGAAGTTATCAATCCAGAGGTTCATCGTGTCCATCATGACGAATCGGGGCGAAGTCAACTGCTCTGTGACACTCAATTGGTTGGCTGGATGATCGTTGGCCAAAAGTACGAACTCTGAATCTCGAAATGAATCGGGCAATTCTGGTTTGCATTCGCCCAGGACATTGAGTTGGGTATCAAGGGTTTCGGCGACATCCATACGGTCGACGTATTTTCCCGACCAACGGAAAGTCTTGCCGCCTTCAATTTTCCGCAGACCTTCTAAGTCGATGTTACGACTACGAAAAAGCTCTAAGTGTTCATCTGGAAAGTCTTCACCAATAACACCGGCCAAACGCACAGGGGTGAACAGTGAGGCTCCAACAGAAAAGTAGGAAGCTGCTCCTCCTAAGATGTTAGCGCGATCGCCAAAAGGAGTACTCACGGAGTCGAGCGCTATGGAACCAACAACGAGGAGAGTCATATCCATTCTCTTTTCTTAATTCTAACGATACTTGCAGGACGACGTAGCCAGCCGAGAATAACTTTACTTTCTTGCTTCCCAAAGAAAACATTCAAGGTGCTTGTTCGGGTTTCCCCCTTCTCCGGGGATGAATCGGGACAACCCAAGGATTTTTCAGCAGGTTGACGTCCAACAAGTGCAGCACACTCTTCTGGTCGCCAGAATACCAAAGTACACCGCGTCCAATCTTAGCTAAGAACTTCTTCTTGGTCTTCAGGCCAAGAATTTTCATCGAGATCCGTCGGGATCTCTCCATCTTTTCGCCCCATGAAGAGGAACACGCCCCCGAGAAGGCTCCAAGCCATCATCGACAATCCTATGATGACGCTCAAGATCACGAGATTACTTTTGTAAGCCGCATCGGTGCCAACTGCGGTGAAAACAGCAATAAAGGCGTATTCTCGCACGCCCCATCCTCCAGGAAACAGAGGTATGGAGGATGCAATAAAAATGATGGGGACTGTGGCAAAGTAAGTCAAGAGTGGCACATCGATTCCCAGATCCTGACCGAAGACAAAGACGGATGTGATGTTACAAATATGGGCTGCCACAGAGATCCCCACAGCAAATAAGAGGGTCTTGGGACTATTGCGATAACCTTGAAAAGCAGAATCAAGCTTCTTGAGAATGCCATTGAGAGGCAGGCGATTGAGTATGTCGCTGATGTGTAGTCGACGCCGCACCCGTTTGCTGAAGAAGCATATGAAGAGCAAACCACAAAGTCCAAGGACGCCAAATACGACGTAACCCTGCTCTTTGAAAGTCGAGAAATTTGACAAGATTGCCAGGGCTGACAGACCTGCCAAAGCGGCCAAGCCAATTACCCGGTCGACGATCACGGTAGAGACCGCTTCCGAGCGCCTTCCAGGGGAATCCTTGGCAATAAGGACAGCTTTGGGCACGTCACCACCAGTCATCCCTGGCATCAAGTTGTTCCAGAAGAAACCAACAAAGGTCAACCGGAAAGCTCGCCCATAACTAGCCCGTATACCTTGAGCTTCCAGGAGGGCTCGCCAGCGAGCCACTCCCAAACAATACATGCAGAAGATTAAGAGCATTCCTAGGGCATAATTGGATGGGCTGAGTTTCCCGAATGTTGTTTTTATCCCGAAGCTTCGGGTATCGATGCTTTCCGGAGGAATAGCGACCTCCTCTTTGCCTTGGGGTTCGATGGTCAGGGTGGCGTCGGGAGAATCAAAGCCAGAGGTAATCAAACCTTCCAAGATCGTCCCGTCTTTCAGAACCACACGATCAAGCCATGAGACTTGTTTGCTGACGAACAAGAAAGCGACACAAAGAAGGCCGATTTTCAAGACGAAGAAAGCGATAGACTTGGTTTTTGACTGGCCCTCCGTCACTGGACTCCTCGCACTTTGGTGGTGGCTAAGTTCATGGACCTCAGCTCATTCGTCATCCTTGCCATGAGTGTCTTGGCAAATTCTTGACTGTCCAAGGGACTGTCTTCAAAGGCGCCTGTTTTCAGAGGAGTCCCCTTATTGCTGATGTTCATGCCGAAATGAATCAAGCAGCTCACCAAAGAAACCGTGGCAATTGAAACCGACATTTTTCCGTCGTCGAGAAAAATATCGTCACCCTTTCGGCGGACTCTCTCTCCGAGACTTTCTCGCAGAATCTCAAAGGCCAGGAGGACAAGCAGTTTTTGCAAGTGAACACTGCGGTCTAAGTCTGGTCCGAAACTCTCATAGATGAAATGAAGCATAGAATCGCCGGAGATGAACAAACCATCACGGCGATCAGCCATATCTACCATGGAGTCAATCTTGACCTCCACTGGCCCCGAAAAGGCAACGATGGCGTCACCCTGGATGTCAAAAGTTTGATAAATCCAATGGGGTCGCAATTCACGCCCTGTGTAAGGCCGGGGTGTCGAACAAATTCTTGTTTGTGGAAGGACTATGGCCAAAGTTTTGATCCTTCTTCAATCCACCATGATTCCCAAGCATCACGATCGCGTTTGAAGTCCTTCCCCGTCATGCTGAAAAGCACTTCCGCGGCATTCTGGCTGATCAAAGGATCTTCATTCGCCATGGTCCCTATGACTTGCTGAATTGTCTTGCGACTCGGGTAAGCCTTCAAAGCTCGAATCATCTTGGCGGCGGCATAGGAATTTCTCTCCAATGGCAATTGGGCCACAAGTGCATATCCGAAAGCCGGGTCTAGAATCATCGACATGGCTTGAGCGACATCACTTCGGACAGTGACATGCCGATTACGGCCCATGGCTTCCGTCAAAGTGATGACAGCCGTTTGCCGGGCAATGTTCATGATGCAGGGAACGTAATATTCTTCGACTTCCGGCCGGGCATATTGGTTGATCCAGAATGAGAGAATTTTCAGGACCCGGCGAACCTCGCCACCTCTTTCCCAACGAATACTCCCTAAGAACCGCAGTGGTTCTTTGCTTTTCTCGACGTACTCAGCGATCATTCCTTCGCTTCTTTCGTCGTACCACTTTTGCCAAGCTTCCGGATCATTGCCAAAGTCTTGACCAGTCTTCTTCTGCAAACTTTGAAGTGCTTCGATCTTTTGGACTTCGTCCGGCGAATCCAAACCTGCAATGTAACCAGGTATTTGCAAGTTTGTGCGGGCATCAATGAGTAATTTGAGGTTTTCATAGACGAGTTGCTCATTGTCCTTCAGGGGAATCAACTCATCTGTTACTGGGGGAATAGGAACGCGGGAGAGAATGATGCCAATCAGCATGGCAGCATCCCCTTGAATCAGGGGTTTGTCCCGGGCAGTTCCTAAGAAATTGCAAGCATGAGAAAGGCTCGTTATGGCTTGCCAGAACTTCATATCTTCGGCGCTGGCCAGGGCGGCAAAAGCCTCGTGCGCCAATTGCCCCGCATCAAAAATGATGGCGCTTTCTTTGAGGAAATTACTCCCAGAAACCGGTGCTGGATCCAAAGTGGCCAAATCTACCAAGTAATCATCTGTAGACTTGCAACTAGCAAGAAGCAGGAATACACCCAGCAAGCTCAATAGTGAGGCCGAGCTGCGGAATTGTCTCATGGATCCATTTCCTTCATTGGCGACCGGAGCCCACGGGCTAGGTCAACATGATCGAATTCAA
>WFTN01000107.1 GCA_015485455.1 Planctomycetota bacterium
CAACGTAAGCCAAACGTTTGATGTTGAGCAAATGCATGGGGCCAATGTTATCTGAAGTGATATTGCCACCAAACGATCCACACCCCAATGTCAAACTGGGGTCGAGATTTGTACTGTAGCCCACGGCACCCTGGCTGGACGGGCTATTGACGATGAGGCGGTTAACCGGCTTCTGCTCGGCGAATACCCGGATGATAGCCTCATCCTGACAGTGGAGTGCCAAAGTGTGGCCCATACCACCGAAGCGAAGCACTTCGAGACAACGCTCGCATCCAGCCTCCCATCCATCTTCGACGAAAACACTGAGAATCGGACACAACTTCTCAATTGAAAGCGGATGCTTAGCCCCCACACCAGAACAGGGCGCCAAGAGAACGGTGGTCTCCTTGGCAACAGAAAAACCCGCCATCTCCGCCAAGCGCCAGGGATACTGGCCAACAATGGCAGGATTCATACCACCTCGGACAGAAACGATCTTAGCCAGTTTTTCCGCTTCATCAGGGCTACAGAAATGAGCCCCTCTTTGTTTCATCTCTCTTAGAAATGCTGCCTCAACGGGACGATCAATCACCAAAGACTGCTCAGACGCGCAAATTGTCCCGTTGTCAAAGGTCTGGCTGTCCACCAAACAACGTGCCCCATGGGCAAGATCGGCACTGCGATCAATCCAGGCTGGGCTATTCCCAGGGCCAACCCCAAAAGCTGGCTTCCCGGAGGAGTAGGCCGCTCGGACCAGACCAGACCCACCGGTGGCCAAAATAAGATCAGTATCTTTGTGTTTCATGAGTTCATCGGTGCCATCCAAGGATATCACATCCATGCAGGAAATAAGCCCTTGGGGGGCACCGGCAGAAACTGCGGCATCATGCAAGATCCGAATGCTCTCCTTAATGCAGGACACAGCCCTTGGATGAGGGCTCGTCACCATGGCATTGCGAGACTTCACGCTGATCAAAGCCTTAAACATAGCTGTGGACGTGGGGTTCGTTGTGGGAATGATGGCCGCAACAATGCCAAAGGGGTCACCATACTCATGGACCCCAGGAGCCACATCAGACCGCAGAAGACCGCAAGTTTTCATGTCCCGAATGTGAGCCCACAGACCTCGGGTGGCGAACTGGTTCTTGGCGATCTTGCCATCCACCCGGCCAAAGCCGGTTTCTTCCACAGCCATTTGAGCCAAGCGTTCTGAGGCTTCATAACCAGCCTCCACCATGGCGTAACAAATACGGTCGACCTGCTGCTGATCAAAGCGACGAAAAACCTCAAACGCGGTTCGCGCCTGGGTTAGGAGTTCTCGCACTTGTTTTCTCGACTCAAGGTCGGCGTACATTTGCCACAGTCCTTACTTGCACATCACGTCGATCTACGGTTCGAGCCTCCAGGCTTTCAGCGAGCCCCAAGACTGGTCTTCTCAACCCCTAAAACAGCCCCCAGATCTTAGCCGCTTTGCCTCACAAGGAAGAAAAGAAAGCGAAGACCTCAAGAACTTCTAAACCGACGAGGTTTGGACTTTACCATAGGCCTCATTTGTTGCAACGCAGGGTGACTGGCTTTCCCACCGCGAAAACCGACAATGGCCTCCAAACGCGCAAGTTGCTCACGAATCGACAGACCACCAAAACCTCGACTGGGCTGCATGACAATGCTCGCCACCAAAGACATAGCCACAGAGAATGTCAGCAGGGAAGTACCGCCAGCGGAAACGAAGGGCAACGTCATCCCCGTGGTTGGGACCACCCCCAGATTGACACCAATGTGAACCAGTGACTGAAATGCGAACATAGTGCCCAAACCGACGCAGGTGAGCCTACCGGCGGTGTCTCGCGTCAAATATGCCACCCGCAGGATCAGAAGTAGCAAAGTGAGAATAGACCCGAACAAAAGCGTGCAACCGACAAAGCCGAATTCCTCAGCCAAAACCGCAAAAATGAAGTCGTTGTGGCGGTACGGCAAACGGTTCAAGCGATTCTGAGTCCCATTGGCCCAGCCCTTTCCGAACATACCACCAATGCCAATAGATTGAATCGATTGATCCAACTGGAAGCCTTCTCGTTCCAGCTCAGCTTTGGTCATAGAGCCGCTGCCAAAAGTCGACGTCACCCTCTCCCGTTGATAAGGCTCAAGA
>WFTN01000108.1 GCA_015485455.1 Planctomycetota bacterium
GCCCCCTGCGTTCAGCGGCTGACAAATGAGAATGCGCCCCGTGGAGCCATCGAGAGTCGAAACAGATGCATGAACGCTTCCTTCAATACGACAGAGCTTCATGAACTCTCTCCGCCAAAATCAATGCGGTCAACGATGCCAATAATGCCCGCATCAATCAGTGCAGTCTTGTATTGAGGGTTCTGGTCAACCCAAGGAAGAACCGCCTCATAAGCCGTGGTGTAGAAAACGATTTCGCCGAATCCAGCCCCAACCATGTCAACCGCAGCCAGGGGGGGGCCACAAGGAACTTTCGCCCCGTCAACAGGCTCAATGATGAGCATTTTTGCTGTGGCAACATGGGGGTCTTTCTGAGTGGCATGAACCGTGCCTATGACGCGGGCTAAGTGCACCTAACGCTCCAACTCGATAATCTTGTCAACTCGTCCTTGATGGCGGCCACCGGCAAATTCGGTCTTCAGGAAAACAGCAGTAATCGCTTTAGCAAGCAAGTCACCAATCACCCGGCCTCCCAAAGTCAAAACGTTAGCGTCATTGTGCTCGCGGGCGTTCTTGGCTTCGACGACGTTGCTACAGTGAGCCGCTCGCACCCCGGCAATCTTGTTGGCTGCCATGGCCGAACCGATACCAGCACCGTCGACAATGATTCCATGACAGAACTGCCCCTCGGCCACCCCCCGGGCGACCTTGGCTGCGAAGTCTGGATAATCAACAGCGTCTTCGCTGAAAGTGCCCAAATCGACGCAAGACATGTGGGCTTCCGATTCGAGGAATTGAATGAGTGATTCCTTCATAACAAAGCCGCCATGGTCCGAACCGATGCCGACTTGGGCTTGATGGCAGGCCCCACTGCTCTTTTGCAACGACTTCTTTATGCGACGAACCACCGCCGCTTCATCCGGAGTCATTTCCTCTTGGACGCCATAACGCGACATGGCATCTCGAGCAGAAGGGGTCACAAGAGCATGGGGGGCGACGAAAATCCCCCGGCCTTCCCGGTGAGCCTCCATGACTTCTAACTCAGTAATCAACTCCCGGCCGGCGTAGTTGGGCTCGTCTGCTAAGGGCTTTCGTTTGCTATCCGATTGGGACAAATCACGATCAACGACGTCTTCTACAATGGCGCGAATCCTGGATCGATCTAAGGTCATGAAAGCGCCTCCGGATTCACATGACGGGAATCAAACTCTTCCCAGTCACGTTCTTCAACATGGAAATCGTCGATAATTGCCATGATCACAGCGTCAACCGGCTTACCCTCCGTAAGGTCGGATTGCCTAGCCGATGAGCCTTGGGCGACCAAAACGAGCTCCCCAGGACCGGCTCCCACGCTGTCTACAGCAACAACGATGGAGGCAGAATGCTCCCGATTGCTATCAATAGGGCTCACCGCCAGAAACTTCATCCGCTCAAGACGGCTGTCTTTCTGGGTAGCCCAAATTTCTCCGACAACTCTTGCAAGAAGCATATGGTGGACTCACTCGTTACGTTTATGACAGTACTCAGGTTAGAGTAATCGCCTCCTGAATCAAGACTCAGAAATTGGACCTCAAATGACTCGCACCTTTACCGGAACCTTGCGTCTCCAACTCGTCTGTCTAACCGCTTTCCTGGCCATTCTGCGCTTCTTGGCCGTGGAATGCGGCTCGATTCTCCATCAACTTCAATTGCCGAAATTCCTGGTAAAACTCCCAGAATGGCAATTCAAGTTCGCTCCACTGATTGATCGTGCCACTCTGATTGCCGCGACAGTGGTCCTTATTCTGCTGATTCCCAAGCTCATTCAGACAAAGAGAGGCCAAGAAAAGTCCAAATTAGATGAGTCTTTGGCACTCAGTTTCTTACTTTTCTTAGGCATATTGGCCATCAATTCCCTGTCAAAATCTTCCTGGTCCCTGGGACTCGCCCATGGCACGCTCACTTTTATATTCCTTCTTTCCGCCTTACGCTTGGCAAAATCACCTTTGTCTCACCGACACCGATGGCCCTTGCTAGCCCTGACGTTGTTCAGTGCGATTCCTTTGATCTGGCGCATCCTTTTAGATCTAGGATTGGGAGCCGGTTCTTCGCCCCTGGAATTGGTGCGCAACATCGCAGACACCACAGTCATCCTGAGCTGGGCGGCCCTGGTTCTCGCCATCAATCCGCCACGAGCCCGTCCCATGGCTTTTCTTCCCCTTGCAGTGGGAGGCGTTTTGCTTTGGCTGGCCATCACCTCATTCGATGATTTTCGCCATGTGCTCTCCTCGGTGACCGGACTTTGGTACACCACTTTCGCCCCCCTTCCTATCAAGATTCTTGTTCCCACCGCCGCCATCAGCCTCATGGCGATTGCTGTTGGCAAGCGTCAAGGGACGATGGCCATAGGTTTGATCATCATCGCTGGGGCGGCACACCGATCCGGGCAAGTAACAGCTATTGTCTTGCAGGCTTTGGGACTCTTATTTTTATTGGTGTATGCCCGCAGAAAGAAGCACCAAGAAGGCGATCTATATCGGTTGCTTTCCTGATGCAATCAGGGAAGGCTCAACAATCAAAGCCACTGTCACTCATACCATCATCTGAGTCGACGAATGAAGAAGCATCATCAACTTGATCCAGTACTTCCCGGGAAACATAAAGCTGTGACCTCGTCTTCAGGGCAATGATCATGGCATCACTTGCCCGCAGATCGAGTCTCACTTCATTGCGCTCTCCACCGTCTTCCCCCAATTCGGTCAAGAGCAAAGTCGCACAAAAAACATTTTCGATGATACTGGAAATGGCCACCATGCGTACCTCGATATCAAAAGCACGAATCATGTTGACAATAACGTCATGGGAAAGGGGACGTTGAGAATCGATGCCTTTGAGCTCCCGATAGAGGGCCAAGACTTCAGGGCGGGCAACGAAAATAAGAAATGGTTTCTCTGCCGACCTCAAGATCACGGCATAGTAATTATCCGTGGTTGCAATGACCCGTTCGACAGTAACCTCAACAAGTTCCATGGGTTGAGTCTAACTTGCTTCAGCCAGAGGTCAACATGTTGACAAGCAGGGTTTCGAAATGCAGCAATAGAAAAAGAGGTACAAAGCAAATACGGTAGAATCACCCCAACTCAACGGCGGATGACTACGGGGGTTCCAACAGGGATGTGCTCGAAGATCTCGTTGATATCACCGTTACTCAATGCAATCCCGCCATTGGTCGATTTAGCCCCAAGGATCGCAAAGTAATTACCTTGAATGCCCAGCTCGCGACTAATCGACAGGTTTGTGGGTATCGCACTCCCATTGGCGACAGCATCGTAGTAGCGCTCGTATTCTGTACGGTTGATCAATCCCTGATCCCAAGCATTCTCGATGTCTTCCTCAGATGGAAAATTGAACTGCAGGAACCTCGAACCATGAAATAACACAGACTCCCGAACCGACTTGCGCGTCACCCGATATTCGCCCAATGGCGTCGCTTTGCCGTCTTTATCGAGGGCACCTAAGAACTTGCCAGATCCAGTGGACACATCGTATCGCCGAATAACCACCTCGCCATCCTTGATGGTCAGAGTGGAGTCACTGACATCAACAAGGATATTCGGATCTTGCAAAGGTAAGGAAATACCCTTTTCACCGCAGGCGCGGATAAAACCGTCTCCGAAGACTGCCACCTCTTGGAGAAACAAGAGCACAAACAATCCCGTGAAGATTGAAGCACCCACGCTTAGCTTAAAGAGGAATTTGAGTTTCTTGGACATCCGAGTTGGCCCTGCCAGAGAGAGGAGACGCCCTCCCTTTTCGACAATTGCTAAGCTTTGCCATGAGCATGAATTTTCACCCAACCGCACCCAGGCCAAACCTTCATTTAGAATCTGGAGAGATGCCCCACAGCAGCAATAATGAGCCGGGTCACCTCTTCGATTTCTTCGGGTTTGAGCTCGGATCCGAGAGAGAATCTCAGGGCACCGTGGATGAAAGAATGGGGAACGCCCATGGCTTCCAAGACGTGGGAAGGCCCTTCGTCATGGGCCGTGCAAGCGGAGCCGCTGGCGCAGGCCAAGCCCTTTTGAGACAAGGTCAAGACAACGCCATGCCCCTCAATTTTGGGAAAACACACACTCAACGTATTCTCGTTTCGCTGAGCATCAGCCCCATTGATCAACATGTCAGGAAACTCTTGCCCCAGATTGGACTCTAATTCATCGCGCATTCGGCGTAAGCGCGGTCCCACATCAGGCCAAGTCGACGTAGCCACCTCCAAGGCGGCCGCCATGGCCATCACCCCAGAGACATTCTCCGTGCCACCTCTTCGCCCAGTCTCATGCTGCCCGCCCCAAATGAGAGGCCGCAAGCTCACACCCCGCCGTACATAGAGCCCACCAACTCCTTTGGGGGCACCGAACTTGTGTCCAGAAAAAGACAAGAGGTCAACGGGCAAATCACCCAAACCCCCGAGTCCTTTGCCAACTTTCTGGGCCCCATCCACATGAAAAGGAACACCGGCAGCCCGAGCTAAGTGACCAATCTTCTCGATGTCGAAAGTGACACCTGTTTCGTTGTTGGTCCACATCAGGCTCAAGATGGCCGTGTTGTCGTCCAAAGCCGCCTCAACTTCAGCGAGGTTCAATTGCCCGGCAGAATCTACCGCCAAGTAGCAAATGTCGTAACCTTGCTCCCCCAAATGCTTGGCAACATCCAAGGTCACAGCATGCTCCACCTGGGACGTCACCACCTTGCGACGCTCAGGGTGGGCACCCACGACTCCACGGATAGCCCAGTTGATTGACTCGGAAGCACCACTGGTAAAAGTCAATTCATCTCCACGAATCCCAAGACAAGCTGCCATCATTTCCCTTGCGTCCTCGAAGTCACCTCGGACTTGCTCGGCTTCCAAATAAAGACTGGAGGGATTCGCGTCCCTGTCGCCCAAGAATTCCAGCATGGCTTGGCGCGCTTTGGGATGAAGAGGAGCCGTGGCATTGTGATCAAGATAAAAACGGGATCGCATGAAGAGTCTCGGTTATTAACCTCGGGATAGAATTCGCCGCAAGAACTTGGTCAAGAAACCGCGCCGTTGAGACTTATGCTCATCGATCAATTCTTGGATTTCGGGAAGGCATGTACGGCATCCTGTTCCAGCATTGCAAGAAGCCATAACTTGTTCCACGTTTTTGGCATCTATTTGGGCAATACAAGCCCTGACCGCCCCATACTTTACGTTGCGGCAATAGCAGAGCATCTTGGAATCAGAAGTTTCAGTGGCCATAAATCAGATTAACACCGAATTCTCACCTTCTCCCAGGTAATTCCAGAGGAGTCTTCCATACTCCCGATCTCTCAATCGGACGAAAACGCCCCACTCACCCGCATGATCCCCATGGCAATGCAACGCGCTGGGGCCACGACAGATTTCGCCGAGCGGTCGCAAACGTTCTTCAAGAGATCTTCGGACCCGCCGACCTGACGATGAACCTTGTCGATCTGCTTCCTTGCGAACAACCAACCCTTGACGAATCGAGGAGCTTGGATGGCCCGATCTAATTCGCTGCTTGCGCAACGAATGACACAATAGGGTAAGAAATCCTGACCGACTTTCTCGAGCACCCGGGAAGAAACTGGCAATAAAGTGGCAGAGATCGACGCGGAATTCCATGCGGGTCGGTTCCCTGCGTATTGCTTCATGGTACCACCCAAAGCACTTACCAAAGTGCTCTCTTTGCGCGGGACGATCTGAATAACCAAGTTCGAGGAGCCAACATTCTCAGGAGTCAGGTCTTCCAAACACAAGACTCCCACAATGAGGGTCTGTCTTGGAACGATTTGAGACAAGAAACCCAAATCCGCTGTAGATTTCCCCATGTGGATATACTCAAGATCAAAGGGCAAAGGCTCTGTTCGACCCACTGCCCGCCTCTGAATCAAGACGCGCATCACTTCCAAAGCCCCTGCGATTTCCATGGCTGTTGCGCCAACACCAGGCTCCCTCCTCCGAGGCATAGCGCCGGTGAGCAAGATGAGCCTTTTTGAAGAGTCCTTACCACGCAAAAGAACAGACAAAGCTGGAGATTGAGTCGCAGAAGCACAGAGCTTCTCGGTGACAACGTATTTTCGAACCACTTTTGGGTCCAGGTCAGCCAAGGCCATGGACTCGGCGACGAAAATAGGTTCGAGAGCATCGATTGCCAACTTGCTCCGAACTTGAGTGGCGAAAGGGAGGAGCGCCTCTTCAATCAACTTGGCTTTCCGCATTGCCTGTTGAGCAAAAATCTCTCCGGCAAGCCCCATCTCCAGGTCATGTTTCTTGACCGATTTTGTCAGTGCGGCCGACACTGATTTCACCAAGGGATGTGGCTTCGCATTATTCAGAGAAGGAGAGTCGCCACAAGACGATAAGCAAAACACCATGAGCAACATGAAACGCTGCCACGACATTCTTATTCGTCTGCAATCAAAGATCATGACGCAATCATTGCCTTTGCAAGAAATGAGTGATTGACCAGTTTGCCCAGACTTCCCCGATCTCCAGGCGCCATGGACAAGGCGGACTACAGACAAGCGTAGCGAATTTTTGCCAATAATCGCAGCAGAAAGTCTGGCGAATTCTTCCCAGTGCCCAAAGCGCCTCCACAACCCCTCTATGCGGGTTAAGGCAAACAGAGGACATCCAGCTCATCATCAGGGAGCTGTCCCGACAAGAGTTCTATGAGACGCTGGCAACGACCAGCTTCTTCTTGGTCTTGATTCAAGATGAGTAAATTCAAGAGGATACGGTAATCACCAGGATAGGTTTTCTCCAAATCCAAAAGGAGCGCCATGGCCTCAGTCTTTGCATCGGTGACCACCAAAGCCCAACAAAGAAGCAAGGAATAACGAACGTCCGCCTCTTCCTCTTGGCACCAAACTTGAGCCTGCTCCATGAGTTGCTCTGGCTTGCCAGATTTTCGCAGGGCCGCCAAGAATTCGACGCGGAGATTGGGGTAATCTGGATCTAATTCCAAAGCAGCCTTGTAGTCTTCTATGGCCTGATCGAAAGCACCGACTTCCAGCATGGCTTCCCCACGAATCTCCAATGCCATACCAAGACGATCTTCTTCCGGTAGTATTTCGAGAGAATCAACCATACGCGGCAAAGAATTCCTGGCATGCAAGTCTTCCATCATCTGCCGTCGATCTTCTGGCTTTGGGAAAGTACGATCAAAAGTGAGTAAGGGTAGAGGGACATTCACCATATCCGCCTGTTCTAAAGCGCGTAGCAGAAGATCCGAAGAAATAAGCTGATCCGTAGCCAACGTTTTTTGCTCCATCAATTCTCTCAGTAGAGCCGTCCGATAGAGCACGGCCCCCGCTGGAGGCAAGCCGTCGGCGGTCATAAGCAAAAGAGCATAGGGATTCTGACAGGAACCTTCTGGCACCTGAAGGCAATGAGTTTCTAAGGCTTGAGTTTGGAGATCGAACTCAAGAGCCGCGCAAACGGCAAACCCAGCTTCTGGTTGATTGAGAAGAGCAGAGTTCAGCTGTTCCGCCCATCGGGGGCTCGGCGATTGCCCAGATTCAATGAAAATAACATGTTCTGTTTCGACGTGTTGCATGCCTTCAGTGAAAGCTGCCAGCTGCCCTGCACCCTGAGTGCGGATGAGAGCAGGCTGCGTCGGTGCTTGGGATGCCATGCCCCAAAGGTCATCAGGCAAACAACCTTCAGACTCTTTGCCGTCATCGAGAAACAGAACCAAGGACGGATAGACTGACTGGCGAAACAAAAGAGAGACCGCCAACTCATCGACGCCTACTGACTCATCGTTGACATAGCAAAGGACGGTGACTGGGAGAGGCTCATCGGCGACCTCCAATGAAAGCTCCCGTCCCATGGCCTTTCGTCTTCCAGCGATACTTAAGCGATCCCCTTCTGCCCATCCGAAGTCCGGCAAGATTTCTCCCAAGGACACTTCCAAGATCCTCTGCAAGCGAATCATTTGGGCCTTAGATTCCAAGACGATATCCACCAAGACAAAGCCATCATCGGCGACGCGGGACAAAGCTAAGTCCAAGAATTCTTCTGGATTTTCATGGGAAGGGATGTCGAATATCATCAGCGATGAGTGGATCTCCAAATCGCCGAGAGCACCCGGTGGGACCGGTTTGGCAAGACAACCCATCCTTGCCAATTCTTCGCAATCTTCAGTCATGATGTCTTCTGCCTCTCGAGAAACTGAGACATTCATCACGGAAGCGGCAACGCTGCAAAGCAAGTCGCTGCGTCTGGGTTCTACAAGTATGAGGTTGCCAAAGACTTCAGCAACAATGAGAGCGGAGAGCATTTCATCTGGGTTATTCATGGCCAATCATAGCGCCCATAGGCCCAGGGCCCCAGCCCAATTGTCCATTCCGAGACGGACTTATGACAGCACTGGGACTTCCGCAGCTTTTTTCATTCGTTGCCCAATGACATCCAAAGCCGCCACTCGATAGGCTTCGGCCATCGTTGGGAAATTGAAGATGTTCTCAACGAAGGCATCAACGGTCCACCCAGAACTGACCGCGGCTTGCCCCATTTGGACCAGCTCCGTGGCACCTTCTCCAACAGATTCAACACCGAGGAGCTTCTGCCCACAACCATCGCAAATGAGACGAAGCAAGCCCGTGGTGTTACCGGCGATTTGCCCCCGGGCCAGCTCGGAAAACTTGGCCGTCCCAACAATGCAGGAACCGGCTTCATCGACCACGGACTTTTCCGTTTGACCGTAAGACGCCAACTCAGGTAGAGAATAGATACCGATGGGGATCGTCTTCGCGAACTCAGCGGTCTCAAGACCCAATGCATGGCGCACTGCCCTTCGGCCTTGCTCCATGGCTGAAGCCGCTAAACTCGGTGGACCAATAACATCCCCCAC
>WFTN01000109.1 GCA_015485455.1 Planctomycetota bacterium
GCTTGCTCTTTTTCTGAGCTTTGCGCAGGGCAATCTCGATCTCGATCGATTCCCGTAAATTATCCGTCGACGACTTGGCGCTGTCAATCAGTTTCCTGGCCTCAACGATCATCGATTCGGCGGATTCCGGCCCTTCAAGACACAGAACCGCCTGACCGTGCCGGAGCTTGTTCATCGCAACGACTTGGGGATCAGGCAAGACAATGCCTGCCCTCTCCAATCGGTCAAGTTCCTGAAAACAACGGCGTGCAAGGCTCCACGCATCGTTTCGAATAGAGAGCGTTCCTGCAGAAGAATACATGTGAGCACGAAGAAGACCGTCAGGAAGCTGCCGCTTGGTCAGATCGACACCCTTCTCAATCCACTCCAGACTCTTAGTGAAACGACCTGAAGCGTTCTCTGCTTCGGCGATCAAGAACCAGACTCCGATGTAATCTGGAGGTATCGGGGCCCCCTCTAAGTAACTCACTGACTCCTTGAAGCTGGCACTCGCGGCATCAAAGTCTTTCATTTTGAGGAAGACATCGCCTTCCACGAAAAGAGCCGAAATGTGCTGAGGACTGCCCTTTCCTGTTGTCTTGATACTCAAATCCTTGAGTTTCCTTGCCGCTTTCAACGCCTCATCGTATTTCGCCAAGCCGAGATAGGCCTGAGATGTGGCGCGAATCGTTGACTGGGTTGCAGAATGCTCTTCTCCGAGAGAAGCGCACTGGATCTCGTAGGCTTCCTGTAGGAGAGGAATCGCCTCGTCCGCCTTTCTATCCTGGATGGCGACAACGCCTAAAGCCTGGAGAGTCTCGGCGATGAATGGGTTGTCCTTCGGATAGCGCTTGCGACGCAGCTTGAGGAGCTCTTGAAGCAATGCACGGCTTTCGGAGACCCGCCCCAACCATAGCTGCGTACCGGCGTAGGAATGAAGGCTTAGTTCACGTTCTTCGTCGGCACCAATCTTCGTCGCAATTGCAAGCGCAGCCTTGACGGATGAGCATGCCTCCTCGATTCGCCCCAGTCGCAACAAGATGTCTGACTTGAGCCGACGGGCGACAGCTTCGGCAAGTGTTCCCGTTTTTCCTGATCGCTTCAGCTCCCCCAGAAACGATTCGACCTGCTGGAGCGCGTCTTCATGGCGTTCGATTCGCAACATGCCATGAGCGAGTTCAAGGGCGAGCGGCTGTCGATCGCTGTGATCTGGTGCATGCTCAGAAAAAAGACCGTAAGCCAGGTCCAGGTGCTCATACGACTTAATCGGACGGCCGAGTGCCTCGAACATCTTACCCAAGAAACGGTGCAGACGGGCGCGCGCCACCGGATACTCGACCAAGTCGCCTTCGACGTTGGCCGCCACACGTTCTATCGCGCCGCGAAGGCTGGGCTCTTCCTGTTGAGACGGGTCACCTTCAAGGAGAGTCTTGATCATGAAATCGAGAAACGTATTAGCTGATCGAGCTTCGACATCCGCGCGCTTGGCTGCCTCAAGTGCCGCCGTGCGCTGTGCCCTCAAGCGATCTCTGGTCTTCTCAAGTTCACGATTGCCTTTCTTCAAGTCGTTGTTCGCTGCCTTCACGTCCATAGCAAAAGACAACGAAACTGCCGTTGCCATGGCCAACACAAGCACGGAGAACAATGCTGCGGCCACGAGCACACGATGCCGACGTGCAAATCGAGACAGTAGGTATGCCACCGAAGGTGGACGGGCCAAAATAGGCTCGTCATTGATAATACGTCGGATGTCGTCAGCCAAAGCCGCCACGGTTTCGAATCGGCGCTCCGGTTCTTTGGCGAGCGCTTTCTTCAAAATGATGTCGACATCTTTCACGAAGCTGTGCCCTGTCGTCCCAAGGGTGTCGGGCTCAGCTTCGTTGATCCGACCCACCGCATCGGACAACGACATTCCCTCCAAGTCAATGGGGCGCCTACCCTCGATCATCTCAAAAAGCATGACCCCCAACGAATACACATCGGCTTGGGCGCCAACGGAACCAACTTCGCCTCGCGCCTGCTCGGGGCTCATATAAGGCAAGGTTCCCAGGACCATGCCGGTCCTGGTCTTGAGGGTGTAGCACTCAGTTTCATCATCAAGGACCCGCGCGATTCCGAAGTCGAGAATCTTGACCTGCCCTTCCGGAGTGACTAACACATTGGCAGGTTTTAGATCTCGATGAATAATGCCGCGGCCATGAGCGTGAGCAACACCAGCGCACACTTGCAGAAAGAGCAGCAGAGTCTCCTCCAGCTTACTGGACCTGCCGACGAATTCGTCGATAGGTTCGCCTTCCACATGCTCCATGACAATATAGGGCCTGCTTTCGGTCACGCCCGCATCGTAGATTCGGGCAATTGAAGTGTGCTCAAGGCGACCCAGAATATCGATCTCACGCCTAAATCGTGCCATCGACAGATCAACAAGGGAAGATGCCAAGACTTTGATTGCCACTTTGCGATCGGGATGTTGCTGCCGGGCCTCCCACACGACCCCCATGCCACCGCGCCCGATGACATCGAGAAGCTCGAATCCCTCGATCTTCGGTGCCTCCGGCGCCGACTCGAGTTTATCCAAGAACGGCACATCACGCTCATCTATACTCAGGAGTTCCCGTACCTCAAAAAGAAGATCGTTGGGTTCTTCCAAACCATCCAACCACGCTTCTCGTTCCCGGGGGGGAACGGAGCGCGCTTCTTCAAAAATCCGGCTCAGTCGTGCATGACGTTCTTCGGACGGTGAACTCATGAATGCCTCCAGGTTTCGTTGCGGCACAGGCACACGAAAGCATAAGGCGGCAAGACAGAGGCTGTCAACGTGCGCAAGATGTCTTATTGAATGCTTAGATGTCTCGCAATCGATTGCTTTTCAGATCGCCTGGAGTTGGCCCCGGAGAGAATCAGCATAGCTTGCGGATCTCTCCTGAATTCCCACACTTCATCGCCATCACAGGACTGGACATTCCCAGACCTTCTCTCGACCGCCCCCAAAAAAAATCCAGAATTCACTAAGGGCTCCTCTGATTTTCAACGTTTGGGGGCGAAACAGACGCGATTGGTATCCGTCGCCAATATTCTCCCGGAGCCCCTGTCATGAAGAATTCTCACATATTCCTTGGTTTCTTTCTTTTGTTCACAGCCTCTCTCTATGGGCAAACGCTTGACCAGAGCTTTGTCCCATCGGGGGGAGCAAATTCCACATACCATGAGATCGGCCCATTCGGTTCAGCGGGAAACACCGCAAGGTATGCTCAGACGGTCACAGTCGGCAAGCTCGGGCGACTTTCCAGGGTCGAGGCTCGCGTGAGTGCAATCTATAACGGAGATCCGTTGACCATGGAAATTCGACGAACGATAGGCGGGGTGCCCGATGGGACGCCGGCCGGTTTGCTGCACTCCCAATCGATCACCTCCGGAACCGCCAGCTTTCCAGCGGGCCCATACGTCTGGTTGCCTTTCGATCTGAACCCCGGCGCCTCATCCTCTCTCACTTTCGAGGCCGGTGACAGCTTCGCAATCGTACTCCGCTCCGACACCTCAATCATGCACTGGGACGGCGAATTTTCGACGAGTGGCTATCCCTCAGGCACCGTCTACTATCAAGGCTGGCTGTCAACAGGTGTCCCAGGAACGGCATGGATTCCCAATCCGACGAATCAGCCGACTGACGCTGCATTTAAGACATTCATGGTGAGCATCCCTGTTAACGAGACAGCCCCCTACTCCGAAGGATTCGAAGTCGACGACGGGAACTGGACGTCAGCAAGTTCTTGGACGATTGCCAACAGCGGTGGCGCGGTCAACGGCGGCCGCTACCAGAATGTCACCGGAACGCCAGGAACAGTTGTGCGCACCCTCGTTTCACCACCGTTTGATTTCTCAAGTATCGGCGATACTCCCGAGCTGAAATTCCAGTACCAGATCGATACTTTCCTCACTCCCCCGGCAGAAATCAGCCTCCTACTCGATCGCAACGACGGCAATGGCTTCATTCCCCTGTCGAGTTGGCAATCCCCCC
>WFTN01000110.1 GCA_015485455.1 Planctomycetota bacterium
ATACGGGAGGCCGCTCGATCTGATATGTGGGTGAACCCTTCTCCCGTTGGCCCCACAGAGCCAGCGACCCAAATCTCTTTGTCGCCCACGGCCTCTTTGGCGATCTCAACACCGGCCTTGTTGATTTCTTTCACCAATTCGCTGATGCCGTACCGAGCCAGGAGGAAACGATTGGCGGAGAACGTGTTCGTTTCGATGACGTCGACCCCAACGTCGACATAGCGCTGGTGACACTCAAGAACCGCTTTGGCTTTCTTGAGGTTCGCTTCATCGAAGCTGTGATTGATGAAGTAACCCGACTCATAGAGCTGGGTGCCCATGGCACCGTCGAATGCCATGGGGCGTTTGGCAAGCTCCGCCAAGAAGTCGCTTTGCGTTGAATTGGGCATAACTCTAAGCCTGTGGTCTATTTCGGAAGTAACGAGTCTGTCTTTCGCTCTTGACTCTAAGTTACGATCGACGCCGAAGGATAGCAATCCCCAAGGAAACTCCTGAGATTCCGCCCCAGAGGAATTGGCCTCGCCATGAGAGACAAGGCGTCCCCGAAACAAGATACCCTAGATGAGATCGTGGTCGATGTTTGAGAAAATGCCCCCGGGAAGAATGCTCAGGACAGCAAATCTTTGGACTTCTTTTCAAAACACAGCATAGCCAGGGGTGGCAAAGTTTTCGCCACCAAAGAAGTCGCCTTGCCGCGACCACGGAGTCGTGAGAGGCGATTGATGCCGAGTGCGAGGGCTATGTCGCCCCTGGGAGTCGCGAGGTCGTGACTTGTCGGGTTAGTCAATGAATTCTCTGGGAGATCTTTAATGAGCCGCCTTCTTCAATTTCTTGCCATCGCTTTCCTCACCCTGGGGATGGCTGCATGTAGCTCTGACCCAGAGCCGAAGGAAGCCCCGGACTACACGCGGCAACTTGCCCCCGGGGCTAGTGCTTTGGAACTCATCACCGACCCCAATCTCTATCCTGATTTTCGCGCTATGTGGCATAATCGGGAGAATCTCGAGAGGGCCCTGCGCAACAGCCTTGACTATTTTTCAAAACCGTCTAGCCACAACTATTATCCCTTTGAAGGCTTCACCCATGATCGGGTCGTGGCTAGCCTGAAGAAAATGCGGTCTTTGCTATCTAAGGCGGAAAATGAAAAGGAATTCAGTGGCTACTGCCGCCTTAACTTCGATGTCTTTCGTAGTGTTGGATGGAATGGCAAAGGAGATGTCCTTTTTACTGCCTATTACCAACCGATTTTCGACGGCAGCTTGGAACCCACAGGAGATTACCAGTATCCTCTCTATCGTCTCCCTGATGATTTGGTCAAAGCGGAAGATGGAACTCCCCTGGGACGGAGAGCCGGGGAGCAAGTTGTCAGCTATTGGACGAGGGAAGAGATCGCCAAGGAGCATCATCTTGATGGCAAGAATCTCGAGTTTGTCTGGTTAAAATCACCTTTGGACGCCTTCATTATTCATGTTCAAGGATCTGCCCAGATTCGGTTGCCCAATGGTGATGCTTTCCATATCGGCTATGCTGGAAAGACGGAACATGCATACACGAGTATTGGCAAGGAACTCGTTGCTGACAAGAAATTCGCCGCTGAAGACTTGTCGTTGGCGAAGATCCGATCCCATTTCGCAGATCACCCGGAGGAATTGGAGGCTTATCTCAATCGCAATGAGAGTTTTGTGTTCTTCACCGAAACGGACGGTGGGGGGCCTTACGGATCATTGGGGGCCCCCGTGACTCCTTATCGCACCATCGCTACCGACAAGAGTATTTTTCCTCGAGGTGCCCTCTGTGCCATTGAAACCAAGATACCCGAGATGAGGGATGGACGGTTGGTGACCCAAGATTGTTCCCTCCTTGTCTTCGACCAAGATACGGGGGGCGCGATTCGATCTGCGGGTCGCTGCGATCTCTTTGTCGGCAGGGGAGACCAAGCGGAACAAATTGCTGGGCACACCAAGTATGAAGGCCAACTGTTCTATCTCTTTGTGAAAGAGTAAGTCGAGGGTTGAAGACCCAGAAAAAGGGAGGGATGGGGGCGGCGAATCCCAGATCCTGTCCAGGATTTGCGTTTTGAGGCCCGTGCATCCCTTGGGCTTTTGTAGATGCTTGCTAATATAGCCCCCCGAATTGCACCGTCTACGCTGCAAGTTGTTGCTTGGCCGAGCTTTAGGCGTTGTTGCTCCAACTCGGGTTGAACATATAACGATAGAAAAGAGATTTGAATGACCGAGACCACCCAGGAAATCCGAACAATTGGACGCTTCCGCGTCGACCAAGTCCTCAATGCTCCAGGCCCAGCACCCCACGGGCTTGCCAGAAATGGCGAATTTCTTTGGATTAGTGATGACGAAGACCACTGTATTTTCAAAATCTTGATCGAAACTGGCAAAGTCGTCCTCAAAATTCCATTCGACGGCGATGTGGCCGGAACCTGTTGGGATGGCAGCCATATTTGGCAAGCAGACAACCGTACACAGACCATTTCCCGGATTGATCCAGAAACGGGTCAAATCGACATGGCTCTTCAAGTTGACGTCGGTGAGGGCACATTGGGCGGTATTTGCTACGATGGTGTTGACTTGTGGTTGGCCGTGACTGGCTTGGGCCAGTTGCGCCGCATTCGGACCGAGGATGGCGTCATCATCAAGATTCACCCGGTGGAAGACAACATCGTTGGTGTTGCTCATGATGGTCGTCGTCTATGGTATACCGAGGCCGACAGTAATAAAGTCCGCTTGTTGGATCCAGCCACGGGAACATCCTTGATGTCCTATGAGTTGGAAGGCAAACCATCGGGTATCGCCTTCACCGGGCGCAATCAGTTTTGGTACGGCGATTCGGCTAATACTGAACTGAAGAAGCTCGTTCTGATTCCTTAATCAGCTCTTCTAACAGAACAAAGAAACCCTCGTTGCTTGACGCAATGAGGGTTTTTTTTGGTGTCACCTGTTGTTCTTATTCGTCATTGGACGCAGGGGAAATGACAGAGCAAACTGGCATTCCCCCTTCATTTCTACCAGACGATGTCGTTGTCTTTCTTTTCTGATTTTGGCGTTTCTCTCGGCTTCTTGTCGTCACCAGAAGGCCGCTGATTCCTTTGAGGTCGTCGACTTCTTCTCGGAGTCGTTTTCTTCTTGTTGAATCCAGCGTGGGAGGCTCGGTCCTTAGATGAGTCTTCAAACGGGGCCGGTGCGTTGTCATTGGCTTGAAACTCGCCACGCTCACGTTTGTCGGGTTCCTTGGCAAAATTGTCGACAGAATTCCAGTTGTCTTCAATGAGGTCAACGGGGCGATCTAACTGTTGGCGTTCCCACTTTTCGTGATCGCTTTGGCTTCGGCGACGCCCATCCTTGCGGTCATCAGATCTTGCTGGACGACTGCGAC
>WFTN01000111.1 GCA_015485455.1 Planctomycetota bacterium
ACTCACCGCCTCCCCCCAACAACTCATCAAATCGACGACTACTGGGCTAACAGGCAAGCTATAGGGTGGAAGCGATCCTTCCTCTTTTCGCAAGCGGTGGCGTAATCAACACTGAGGGCAAACGAAAGGGGCGGACTATGGGTCGCTTACGGTGGTTCGGTAAAACACAGGGTCATTTTTATACGGGCTCCATCCTCAATAGAGATCACCCAGAGGTCTGCCGAACGCCGTTCCGAAGCATTCAATTCGCCGACCAAGGCTGTCTTGCCTGGTAGAATCTGCACCTCCATGAGGGTTCCGTCATGATATCTGCATGACGCAACTACCGGGCTCGAGTTCGAAGCTTGAGCGGAAAGTGCGATCATCGGCGAAGCATCGATCGTTCGGCGCATGAAAACCTGCCTCTTTCTGGTTCCTACCAGAAACTCGCCCAGCTCTTGGGTTTCAACCCAATGAGGAACTTCATCAATCAAGGGCATCGGTCCGATTTCACGTTCCAGCGGATCCGATTTTATCATTGAAAAGGTGTAATAAATTAGCCCAGCGCCGATGCAAACAATGATGATCTTATGGAAAAGTGATCGCAGTGTTTTCTCCTGGCAGAACTTCGATTGTTCTTTGTCCCATTCGAGTATTTGTGGACCAAATCTCGAGATTCCAAATTCCTACAGGAAAACCATAATACGTGACCTTGGAACTGCTGAGGTCAGTTCGACCTGAGAAACTATCTCCAATAGCAACAAACTCGAATTTGCCATGCGTGTTCATGGAGTTGATACTCAATGTTGCCGTGGGACCCAAAACACAGTCAATGCCGTTGACAGAAGCCCTTGCTGTATCAATCGTGAACCTTGATGCACTCATTGCACCTGCAAAGTGATCAGGGGAAACCTTGAGAGCCCATTTCCCTTGAGGAATTCCTATCGTCCTTGTCTCCGGCGTTTCAGTGGCGGGTACTCTAATTACCCCTTTGACTCCGCCGTCGTGCTGTTCATAGTCTACTCGCAGCGGCCCAACAAAATAATTCCCGGTCGAGTCCTTACAACGCAAATTAATCCTCACGCGTTCCCGCTGTTTCAAGAGAATGTTGATCTCGCTCCGTCCATCGCGAGGATTCCACCGAATCTCCTCAGTTTGGGATTCGTATCCTTTGGCGCTCACCGTAATTCTCACATTCACTATACTGTCGGACCATTTTCGCCACGATAGATCTAATTCACCATCAAGGCAGGTGCCGCCGCGATTGATTTTACGTTGGCCATCTCGCACCTCTACCATCGCCAGCGAACGCTTGATTAGTTCTTTGGTTTTCGAGTCTCTGATTGTTCCTCTAATCCCAGATGCTTTTTCCATTTCCAAGACGATGTCTGCCGTTCCTCCAGCGAAACTATGCCTGGGGACTATTACAAGTTCGTAGTCTAATGAAGCGATGAAGTAGTTAAAATTCGATCGAGTGCCGTGGAAGACAAATTCTCCGTTCTCATCAGTAACCGTCCTCGACTCTGAATAGCTGCTTCCCGGCGGCGCTGTTTGCATATGAGTTGTGTATGTCGTAAAGCCACTCTTGAAAACGGCATCTTCGTCACAACCGATTTCAGCGGTTGTCGCTATGAGTCGTATGCCGCTTACTCTGTCACCGTCTGCACGCTTGACTGTCCCTGTGATGGTATTTCCTTGCTCCAATTCGAAATCAACGCGCAATTCATGCGATGAATCGGCGCCACTTCCTATTTGCAGTGTTTGGAAATCCGGCCGCAAGAACTGCGGATGAAACAAAGATATAGACAATTCAAAATTCTGCTGTCGTCTTGGAATGGAAAGGCAATAGTTGCCTGATTCGTCGGAAAGAGCCGTTGATACCAAGACTGCTTGTACTCGTGCTCGCTGTCCTCCGCCCAGAGGCACAAAATACGCATATATCTTGGCACCATGAATGCCTTTTTTGATGATGGCCGATCTCACCTGTCCAGTGCATTTATGGGAATCTACCCCTTCTTGAATGTATTCTGATCTTCCGATGGGATCTCTTGCATTGTCGGATACGGGACTGAAGGGTGGAATACGCCCCGACACACGCCGTGGCTTTGTAGCACTTGAAACTTGGTTTTCAGTGTCACTCACATCGAGCTGTTCGTTCGACTCACCAATGTCGATTGACAAGTAGAATAATACAATCAAGGCCAAGTTGAGGACAGCGAGCACGAGTACAAGAGGTTTCTTCATACGACTGATAATTTCACGAATATACAGTTTGATTCTGTAGTAGTCTTACCCCGAGTTGGTGTCCACCAACTCGGGGTAAGACTAATATTCTGGCCCGTAGCCATTCCAAGGAAACAAGCATGAATCAAAGTGAGAGAACATTCATCGAGGAACAAATCGAAGTCG
>WFTN01000112.1 GCA_015485455.1 Planctomycetota bacterium
GCACAGCGACAGCCCACTTTCATTATGATCGTTCAGCCAGTTAAACATGGAGGCAATCGAAAATGAAACTGATGCTTATGGCCTTCGTTGTCGGAATCGCAACAATTCAAGCCAGGGGGTTCCAAGAGGCATGCCAAGACGCCCCACCTCCAGTTCTCATGGCACAACTGCCAGAAGCGAAACCACTCAACGTTCGTCTCTTGACATTGAACACCTGGCATGAAGGTACCAAGGTTAAAGGCGGATTCGACAAGATCGTCAACGTCATCTTGGCCTCCAAAGCAGACATCATCACACTCAGTGAAGTCCGAAACTTGGGTGGCAAAGATTTTCACCACCGCCTGATCAAAGCCTTAGAGAAGAAAGGGGAAATATTCTATGGCAAGAAAACCGGAAGCGATGTGGGCTTGTTGAGTCGCTGGCCTATCCAGAAAACAGAGTTGGTGACTGACAAGACCAAGGGGCTCCGTGGCTCCATCATGGCCTTCTACCTCAAGTTGCCCAACGAGAAGAGGCTTGTCGTCTGTTCCGCCCACCTTGACTATACTCATTATGCCATTTACCTACCCCGCGGCTATGACGGCAACACCTTTAAGATCATCGACGAAAACAATGATGGGATCCCTGACCCGATAACAGACAAGCGAAGAATTCATCAGTTAGACCAAGATTCTCACCGAGACGAATGCATCAAGAGCTTTATTCTTTTCGCCAAAAAGATGAAGAAAAAGAAGACACCAATCATCCTTGCCGGTGATTTCAATGAATGTTCTCACTTAGATTGGACAAAGAAGACGTCTCAACTCTTCAGCCACAATGGTGTTGTGATCCAATGGAAGAATAGCCTCCGTCTGAAAGCCACGGGCTTTGTCGATAGCTGGCGCCAACTTTTTCCAAATCCCGCAACTCACCCAGGAGCGACTTGGCCATCGGAAGCTTGGAAGAAAGGAAGCACCAGTTGGGCCCCCAAGGTGGATGAGCGAGATCGCATTGATTTCATCTACTATCGGGGACCGCACCTGAAGGCTAAAAATGGATGGATAGTGGGGTCGGCCAAGTATTGGGTCTTCAACAAACTGACAAGACCCAAGTCGGATTGCCCATTTGTCCTTGAAGAAATCCCGTGGCCCAGTGACCACAAAGGCTATATGGTCGATTTTGAATGGAAGAAGAAATGAGTCCCTTGGGCTCTGGCCCAACGGGAACAGGACTGGGGCAAAAGTTGGAGCTCTAAGAACCGGGGGAACTCAAGGCGAGATCAGGCCGCGCTACTGCTGAGATAGAGATAGAGATAGAGAACAAATGGTAAAGGGTTCAGAAGGACCAAAGCAGAAGCAAAAAATAGGCGGCGCCGATCCACCGGTGTGTTGGCATCATCGAGAGAAATAGCCAACCGCCAAACGGCGTAGGGCCACAAAGGGAAAATGAGCCAACACATGATGGCCGTGTTGAGGGCACGACGTATCTCAGTGCTGCCGGCATCATTCTTAAAGAAAAACTCTTGAGGTGTATCTTCGGAGACAAGAGTGGGATCCATGGATTGATCCTGAAAATCCACTTCTCCCTCGTCCTCGCTAAGAACAGGTTCCACCTTCTCCAAGACTTCCAAAGCTTCTTCAACTTGTTCTTCAGGGACACGTAGAACGTAGATGTTCTCGGATGCACCCAAGTTCCAATCCACAAGATAATTCCCTGTCAAAGGTGGAGGTTGGTAAATCACATCAACCCCTGCCCCATCCATTGCGTGACAGAGTGAAAGCGCTTCCCTTTCCGTGTAACATTCCGCCACGATGACGTTTTCAGCCATGAGTATTCTCCAACAACCTCCTGAGGCCCCCAACACCGTAGCAGGTTTCCAAGATCTCAGCTATCATTCTTTGCAATCAACCCCACTTATTCAGGACTCATCATGTCTTCCAGATGAGTCGAAATCAGGTGACCGCCTAAGTCCCTGGGCAGCGCCTCCGCCACACTGTCATTGGCAAAGGAAGCTAACTGCCCCGCAGTCAAGGGTAAGAAGGGTAAAAGTGGGCCTTCCAGGAGTTGAAGACAAAACCGAATTAAACCCAGGGGTGCGGTCACCAAACCACCCTCCTTCCCAGTCTTGCGAATCCGAATTTTCTGCAATAGAGCACGCATGGAAATCTTGTCCGGGCCACCAAGAGCATAGGTGTCACCATCAAAAACGATGTTCTCCAGAGCAAAGACCAACCACTTAGCCATGTCGTCGACGTCGATTGGCTGGCAAATGTTGGCACCCCCGCCGAACACAGGGACAAGCGGTGCGCTGGCCAATTTTCCCAGGCCCTCCAACACCGGAGCAGAAGGCCCAAAGATCATAGTCGGCCTCACGATCAGATGAGCTAACCCAGATTCTTGGACAGCTTTCTCCCCCAGGGCTTTTGCATCGGCGTAGTGATACCCAGTTCGATTCTCGAATCCGGCAGCAATACTGCTGACAAAGAAAAATTCTCGGGCGCCTCGAGACTGAGCAGCGGCCAGCAGCGCCTTCGTGGCACCCAGGTTCATCTCCATGTGTGCAGCCCGAGTCCCCTTCCCAGTCAGCGCTGCCAAATGAACGATCATCGTGTCCCCATCAATGCTTGATCGATACGACTTAGGATCCAAGAGATCCCCCGCGACCACCTCCATCTCCCCTTTCGGCTCGATTGTTCCTTGGCGCTGCAGGACCACAACCCGACGAAAACGACTGGGATCCAAGAGACCCAAGAACCGTTTACCCAGGTATCCGCTGCCACCGGTTACAAAAAGAGATTTAGTCATAGGAGCTCAATTTGACGGTTTTCATCAAAACAAAGAAGACAAGCGTCACTAGGAAGAGCTATCATGGGCCCAACCTATGAAGGAACGCGAATGATCAAAGCTACCCAGACAACCCGGCGCCAACCACTCACACGTTTCATCGTCTGTATTATGATGCTGATTCTCGCGAGTTGTGCAACTCCCCACCGAGAGCCAACGAAAGAGGCACCTGAATCCACGCCTTCGACTGTTTCCCCCGTTTCATCCATGATGTCTCTGAATAAATTGACGTCCCGGTACGGGTATCTCCCCCATGGTACCAACGGCGCTGGTCGCCGAGTATTCCGTCGGGGTTCGAGCGAAATTGAGATTCATCCCACATCTCGGGTTGCCTATTTCGATCAGGAGCTTGTCGTTTTGGATCAGTCTCCCCAGGCAGACAGCCATGGGATCTGGGTACCTCGGTCCTTAGAATCCCACTTTCATCGGCCCCAAGTTCGCCCAGCCGTCACCAAGACCAAGAAACATACAAAAACTCGCCCCATTCCAGCCCGGACTCTCAAGGGAAAACACTTCGTTATCGACGCCGGGCACGGGGGTAGAGACCATGGCGCTTCCCGCCGAGGCGTTCGAGAAAAAGACGTCACCTTGTCAATCTCCATGGAAGTGGCCCGACTCCTTCGTCAACAAGGTGCCCGCGTCACCATGACAAGAACCAATGACCGCAAAATCGAGCTCAACCGCAGGGCTCAAATTTCCAACGAGAATCGGCCAGATGCCTTCGTCTCTATTCACATCAATTCAGCTTCGAATTCTGGAGCCGCCGGAGCTGAAGTCTACCCAGCACGAATCCGCAGGGCTGGCCAGCGTCGAGACAAAATCCCGCGCTCAGCAAAACTCGCCCGCACCATCCTCCGCCAGATTCAAAACGTGACGCCAGCGAAAGATCGAGGCATCAAACGAAGCCCCGGATTCCGTGTCCTCAAACGCAACAACTACGCCGCCGTCTTAGTCGAACTCGGCTTCGTCACCAATAGCCGGGAAAGACGCCTGCTCGGCAGTCCAACTTACCAAAGAAAACTCGCCCAAGCGTTGGTCCGAGGCATTCGAGAATATGCCCGTTCCATTTAAGAAAATGGACCAAATATCAGATAATCGTCACCGATAAGGGCTGCGGAAGGCATTCAATAGGAGTGCCAAGCTGGCTTTCGAGTCATGGACAAAGTCGAAGAAACTTTTGAGTCTCAACTGTTGGTAAACGTCGAGAACAGAGCCTCCCAAATGGCTTGCCACGGACGACCTTGCTCAAAGCAGCCAATTTAAGCATGATTTTACCCGCGCAAAGGGTCAAACGGACCCAATGCCAAAGATAAACACCCTGCTACGAACGCATGGGAAGGAAATAATCGCGTGAACGAAACGCAAGAAATGAGTTTGATCTTAGATGGAGTCACAAAGCGCTACGGCAAGTTCCTAGCTGTGGACAATCTCTCTCTAAGAATTCCCACTGGATCCATTTATGGATTCTTAGGACCCAACGGTGCTGGCAAGACCACCACCATCCGCATGGTCATGAGCATCATCTACCCAGACCAAGGGCGCATTTCGGTTTTGGGTCATCCTCGCGCCGAAGAGATCAAAGACCGCTTGGGATATCTTCCTGAAGAGAAAGGGCTCTACAAGAAGATGCGGGCTGGAGAGATCATCACCTATTTCGGCCGTTTGAAAGGGATGACGCGAAGCGATGCCAAGAGACGTTCCAAGGAACTTCTCGATCGCTACGGCCTTCCGGAATGGCACAGCGCACGTTGCGAAGCCCTCTCTAAGGGCATGGGACAAAAGGTCCAAATCTTGGCTTCCTTGGTCCATAACCCAGAGCTCGTCATCCTCGACGAGCCTTTCTCCGGATTAGACCCGGTCAACGTCGAAGTCATGCGCGATCTCATTCTTGATCTTAAGCGCGAAGGCAAGACCGTCATATTCTCCACCCACGTGATGGAACAAGCCGAGCAAATATGCGACTTCATTTTCTTGATCAACAAAGGGAAGAAAGTCTTGGACGGGCCTTTGTCAGAAGTGCGCAAGAGCGGCGGCGAAGCCATCCAGTTGGACTATGACGGTGACGGAGCCTGTTTGAAAGAACTGAAAGGCGTCTCCCGCATCAACGATGCCGGAAAAACAGCTGAGATTTTCTTGGAAGACGGTACTGACCCTCAAGACATCCTCCGCGCTTTGATCGACAAGATCTCGATTCGCCGATTCGACCTGTCAGAACCATCTTTGCATGAAATCTTTGTACGAGCTGTGGGAGGAAAGACTCATGAATAAGAAAACAGTTCTGATCGCTGCTCGTGAATTCAACGAGAACTTGCGCACAAAGACATTCTGGCTTGGCATCTTCGTCTTCCCGGTCATTCTTCTTCTCTCTTTCATCGTCCCAAGCTGGTTGGACGACCAAAAGGATATTCGCCATTTCGCCGTTTTGGACCAAAGCGGTTGGCTTGCCAAAGATGTAGAGTCTCGTTCGGCATTCCCAGATATCGAACGCATTTTCAAAGAAGTGGCCGAGAGACAAAAGGCTGGCAAGGCCGACCCCGAGTGGCCCCCCATCCTCAAGGGTCTAGCACCTTCCCTGGCAGAGATGGATGAAAAGACCCGCAACAAGTATGCTCAGAGTATCGTCCAGTTCGAATCTATCAAAGACGCCATACCCGAAGTCTTGGCCCAAATCCCAGAGGCAAAAAGACTCGAGTTTGACCAGCGCATGAAGGAACTTCGAGCCTGGTGGGGAAAACTTTCAGCTGGCGAGGCAAGAAATGAATTGGGTTCCTTCAGCTTGGCTAAGCAAAATTATGAGCTGGTCAACTTCGAAACCGAGGGCATCTCCGTTGAAGAGCACCGCAAGATTTTGGAAGAGAAGCTCAAGGCCGGAGCCATATTCGCTTACTTCGAGATCAACGGAGACCCGGTGACTGGCTCAGGCTCTTTCGTCTACAACAGTCGCAACGTCACGGATAGTTCCCTCAAGAATTGGTTTGAACGCCATGCCAATGCCGCTGTGAGAGCCCGGCGTTTTCAAGCCAACAACATTGATCAATCTTTGGTTGAAAAGATTCAGGCCCCCTTAGTTTTCGCCAAGAAAACCATCGATAAAGATGGCAAGCAAGAAGACGTCGACCAGCAAAAAACAGCCCATAGCTTTATCCCAGCAGCTTTCGTCTACTTACTGTGGATTACGATCTTCATGATGGCCCAAATGCTCCTCACCAACACCATCGAAGAAAAATCGAACCGGACGATTGAGGTGCTTTTGTCGTCCGTAGCCCCATTCGAGCTGATGGCCGGAAAAATCGCCGGCATTGCGGCTACAGGCCTCACCATGATCATCTCTTGGATCATTTTCTTCTTCTTGATCGTGAAGTTTGCTCTGCCTGCCATGGACATGAAGGCCCCCTTTGACATCACCCCCCTACTCACAGACCCAACGTTCTTGGGCTCATTCGTGGTTTACTTCATATTGGGCTACTTGCTCTATGCGGCACTCATTGCCGGGATTGGCTCCGTTTGCAACAGTCTCAAGGAAGCTCAGAACTTGATGATGCCCGTCAGCGTGTTTTTGATGTTGCCTTTGTTTGCCATGATGCCAGTGGTTCAAAGCCCCAATGGTGGTTTGGCGAAGATTCTGTCCTACATCCCGCCCCTGACTCCATTCATCATGATGAACCGAGCAGCCGGTCCCCCAACAACTTTCGAATACGTTGTGACCACGATTCTACTCTTGGCCTCCATCGTGATTACCTTCTACGGGGCTGCCAAGATCTTCAGGATCGGCATTCTGATGACAGGTAAACCCCCCAAAATCGGCGAGATTTTGCGCTGGCTTCGGGCTCCTGTAGGGGCCATGCCCGATGTCGAATCTGAAGATCGTCAGTCCTAAGAAAAAGTCGCGCTTCATGTGAAAGCCTCCCTTGCTCGCCAACGGCGAACAAGGGAGGCTTTCATTTTAGATCTGATTGTCGACTATTTACTTCCGACGATATAGGCCAACCACCCTTCTTGATTCTCAACGACTTTGGCAGGTTCGTAAACCCCGGTTTCTTCACCATCGTCGTCTTCCAATTCCCAGTAGACCGTCGCGTCCTTAAACCCAACTTCCTCCAAGGCCTCAACCACTTCTTGAGGCGTCCACAAGCGCCAATCATAAGTAAAGGCCCGGCTCATCTTGGGGCCCTTGGCGAATTCAAAATGGATATGGTTGAGCACAGTATTGTCGATGGGGTTGTATGCCGCTTGGTCCCAAACGTAGGTGAAACCTTCCTCGATCGCGCGGCGTTCTTCTAAGACAACTTGAGCTTCCGAGCCGCCATAAATGTCGAGGACGAAAATGCCATCGTCAGCGAGAGACTTGAGAACACATTCAAAGTACTTCAACAATTCTTTACGTTTCTTGAATATGAAATAGCTGAAGTTCATGGCGGCACAAATGTCGAATTTCTTACGCGACACGCTCACGACATTTTTTTCTTCTAAGCTGACTCGCTTGGCATCTTCGCCTAAGGGGTCAATATTGTGCTCTTGGCCGTAAGCAAGAACTTCCGTGTCTAAGTCGTAGCCAACCGCCGTTCGCTTCTTATCCTTCTTAACCCATTCTGCTGCTGATAAAGCCGTGCCGCAGAAATCTTCTCGCAAGGTGAGAGCTTGCCGTCCCCGGAGTTTCATGAACGTTTCGCTCAAGAACTCCTCCTCCTGTTCAACGTTTTGCACACTGAGTTGATAAAGGACATGGCGGTTGCTTTTCTTCGCAGACCAATAACTCTTACGGGCCATATTAGCGCTTTCGTTCCAAGGTGAGAAAACTGTAGTCGTAGGCATTCTTGTCGTCAGCCTCGTGACGTTCACGGGCGACCTCTTCCCAATCGTTGAGATCAAAGAACGGAAAGTGAGTATCACCTGTGAGCTCCCCATGAACGCGGGTGAGGTAAAGGCGATCAGCTTTGGGCAAGAAAGCTCGATAAATGGTTGACCCACCGATGATCATCACTTCAGGGACAACCCCACAGGCCTCAATGGCCTGGGTGAGATCCGAAACAACCATGGCACCTTCTGCTTTGAACTCAGGATTTGAAGTCACGACAATATTGAGGCGTTGAGGAAGAGGTCGGCCAATCGATTCCCAAGTTTTGCGCCCCATGATGATCGGCTTGCCAATCGTCAGACTCTTGAAGTGTTTGAGGTCAGCGGAAAGACGCCATGGCAAATCTCCCTCACGTCCAATGAGGTTGTTTTCGTCCATGGCGACAATAAGAGATAGGCGAGTGGGTGGTTGGCTCATACGGCGATAGGGGCTTTGATTCCCGGGTGACTCTGATAGTCGACGATCTTGATATCATCGAAGGTAAATTGATCTATGTCGGTAATGGACGGATTGAGCTCTAATCTTGGCAAGGCCATGGGCTTTCGGCTCAATTGTAGGTCTGCTTGTTCCATGTGATTATTGTAGAGATGAACATCACCAAATGTATGAACGAAATCTCCGACTTCCAAATCGGTTACCTGAGCAATCATGTGAGTGAGGAGAGCGTAGGAGGCGATGTTGAATGGCACTCCCAAGAATACGTCTGCAGATCTTTGATAGAGCTGGCAGGAAAGCTTGCCGTCGGCCACGTAGAATTGAAACAAAGCATGGCAAGGTTGTAGAGCCATGTCTGCCAATTGGCCAACATTCCAGGCGCTCACCAAAATGCGACGGCTATCCGGTACGGTTTTCAGCAGATGGATGGCTTCTTTTATTTGATCAATCGTTTCACCATTAGGGGCCAGCCAATGGCGCCACTGAGCACCGTAGACCGGGCCTAAGTCGCCATTTTCATCGGCCCAAGCGTCCCAGATTTTCACTCCATGCTGCTTCAGGTAAGCAATATTGGTGTCGCCTTTGAGAAACCAGAGCAACTCATGAATGATGCTCTTCATGTGGAGCTTCTTGGTTGTCACCGCTGGAAAGCCCGCGCTGAGATCAAAACGAAGCTGATGACCAAAGACACTCATGGTCCCTGTACCGGTGCGGTCGCCCTTTTGGACACCTTCGTCTTTGATTCTTGCGAGCAATTCCAAGTATGGCAGCATGGGTCGTTTCCTTCTGGTTGGCAGAGAGTAACGAACCCTGGGGACTTGCATCTCTGCCCCGCGCACCAGGATCTCCAGACTGGTCGCGAGATTCACCCAATCAGCATAAGCTTCACAAAGCAAACGACTTACAGAGCAACACATGGAAGGTGTTGAGGTTGATTCCGGAGGCGAAAGTCGGTAGATTGGGCCAGACCATCCCTACCAGCAATGAGATCAAAGCATGCCTAAGCAGGAACTCGAATCTGCATCCGCCCGGGCTTCAGAGCCAACAGACGAAGAATTGATGAACGCCTATCGGGTGGCTTCCCGGTGTCGGGCCACCGAAGAGTACATTGTACGCTTGGTAAACAAGGGCGAAGTCAAATTTGCAATCTGGGGACCTGGTGAAGAGATCCACGGCACAGCCACAGCTTTGGCACTGTCCCGCTTTGTCTCTCCCGACAACTTCGGCCTCATTCCCCACTACCGTTCCGGGGCTTTGTGTGCCATGTGGTGCGAACTGAACAATCGTGAGCACTTCACCCGTGACGTCTTGCGCCAGCAATTCTCGAAAGACACGGATGTCATGAGCCGAGGTCGGCAGATGGTTTACCATCTGCACATGCCGGAGGTCGGGATTCTTCCGGTTCAAAGCCCTGTGGGAATGCAATTGGGCAAGGCCGCAGGCTATGGCATGGGTTTCCGATTCAAGAACATCAAAGATGGCATCACCATGGGTGTCATTGGCGACGGTACATCCGCAGAAGGTGATCTTCATGATGCCATGATGGCCTGTTCTGTCTGGCAGTTGCCTACCATCATCATGATTACCGACAATGGCATCGCGATTTCGACCACCAAGGAGGAAGGGCGAGGCATCAAAGACTTCGCCTCCTATGCCGAAGGATTCCAGATCAAGCATTTCAGCTGCGATGGCCGAGATTTCTGGGACACC
>WFTN01000113.1 GCA_015485455.1 Planctomycetota bacterium
GGTTTGGATTTGGTGATGAGATTCCAAGCCCAACAAATAGGAGACCAACCCTATGTCATGAAAGTAGAGCTTGGGGGTCTTGACCAAGCGTTTGCGAATGTTGGCATGAAAGGGCTGCAGCAAGAATACGATGTTGCTTGCTTCTAAGATCGATATCCACTTCTTGATTGTCGTTCTGGATACTCCTACGTAAGAGTTGGCCCACACGGCCAGCGCATAAGCGCATGAATCTTTGAAACGAACTTAGATCGCTGATTTGAGCAAAGGTGCGAAGGTCTTTTTCTATGTAGGTGCCAAAGTAGTCTCCAAGAACTCTTGTTGGGCTCAAGTCTTGGTCGTAAATTCTCGGGTAGAAGCCACGGAACATCAATTCATCTAAGCTCCATTGACCGCCGAAGAGTTGAGCTTCGGCAATCGTCAGAGGCCAGAGCTGAAGCAGGGCGGTCCTGCCTGCTAAGGATTGGGAGACGGACTCCATGAGTTGAAACTGACTGCAACCAGTCAAGACAAAGAGGCCGTTTTTTCTTGCCTCATCGACGATGGCTTGGACTTGCGAAAGGAGATTGGGGACCCGTTGAATCTCATCCAGGATGGCGCCTGTTTCGATTTTCCTCATGAACGCGACGGGATCCGAGAGGGCGAATTCTCGGGTCGCCAGTTCTTCGAGGTTGAGATAGGGTAGCTCTGGGAACAAGGTCCGGGCCAATGTTGTTTTGCCAGACTGCCTTGCTCCAGTAATGGTGATCGTGGGGTAGGTGCTGAATAGGTGTCTTGCAACGAATTCGATTTCTCGCGTGATCATCGAGGTACTCCCTGAGAAAATCTCTCCTCATCAGCGTGGTTCGCTATGTGCAAATCGCAAGTCCAAGTTTCGATTTGCACTAAACGATATAAGTGTTGCTGATGTATTATGTTACAGCGGTACATGTTGAGGATCTCAACCTCGGGCGGCCCTTAGGGGTGTGGTTCCTTCACCTAAGAGCGTTATTCGCTTGGTTCTGCACTTGAAATGGGGTCCATTTCACCTCATTATTTGAACCATGGTTCAAATAAAGGCCCAAGCTGACTCGGAGAAAGTGCTGGAGAAGCAGCGCTCGATCCTCTTAGCTGCATCTAACTTGTTTCGAAGTAAGGGTTTCCACTCCACTGGCATGCGCGAGATTGCCGCCGCCGCTGGAATGACCGTGGGCAATCTCTACTACTACTTTCGCAATAAAGAAGAGATCTTGGCTTTCTGCCAGGAGGAGACCCTGAACCGCTTGGCCGACTTGGTGGTCGAAGTTCGTTCCCTTCCCGGTTTGGTGCCTCAGCGACTGGCCCATTTGATCGTGGGTCATGTGCGTTGCCTCAACGAAGGGATCCCGGGAAGTCTTGCCCATCTGGAAGTGCCAGAAGGACTGAGCGCTACCCTCAAAGGGAAACGGCATGACTATGAAGAAGCCTTGCGTCAGATGATTCGCGATGGGATTGCTGAAGGCAGCTTTCTTCCAGTGGATGAGAAGGTGGCGGCTTTGGCAATTTTGGGATCGGTTAACTGGACTGTGCGTTGGTATCGAGCAGAGGGAGCCCAAGAGGTTGAGGATATCGGCTGGGCTTTTGCTCGGCAATTGGTGGGCGGTCTTATGACGCCAAGTGCTCTGGGGAAAAACAGTTTGAATTCTTGGTGCCACCACAGTGGCAAGGCACCGCAAAGGGATGAGGTATAGAATGGCTGACGGAATGACCACGGCCACTTTGAAAGTGAACGGTGAGGACAGGACAGTTGTGTTTCCGACCCACCACACTCTTTTGGAAGTGTTACGAGAAGAGTGCCAGTTGACTGGTACCAAGCATGGTTGCGAGTTGGGAGAATGTGGCGCTTGCACTGTTCTCATTGATGGCAAACCTGCTCTATCCTGCGTCGTCTTGGCAGCAGAGATGGAAGGGCGTGAGATTGAGACTGTTGAAGGTATGCACACCGCCAATGGTCCTCATCCATTGCAAACGACCTTTGCCGAGTTGGGTGCTGCTCAATGTGGCTATTGCACCCCAGGCATTCTCTTGACCGCCAAGTCGTTGCTGGCTGAGAAACCTTTCGCCGATGATCCAGAAATTCGGGAAGCTCTCGCTGGTAACCTCTGTCGATGCACAGGTTACAACAAAATCATTGAAGCAGTGACTTGGGCCGGTGCGATCGCTCGTGGTGAAGACGATGGCGCTCCTACTCAAGAGCAAGTCTTTGGCGCCACTTTGAACGAAGGAGCCCAAAATGACTGACCCCAAGAAGCATGGCCTTCCCGGACAGAGTCCCGGGGGCAAGGCCAAGAACCTGAACCTGATCGGAAAGCCCTTCCGTCGGGTCGACGGCATGTCGAAAGTTACAGGGCAGACCATTTTCGCCGATGACTTTGTGGCTCCCCGCATGGTTCACATGAAACTTGTGCGCTCGACCATGCCCCATGCGAAGATCCTTCGCATTGACTCCTCTATCGCTGAGACTATGCCTGGTGTGTTGAGGGTCATGACCGGGGAAGGAATGCAAAAAACCTTTGGTATTTTGCCAGTTTCCCAAGACGAGCATCCTCTGTGCATCGACAAGGTTCGTTTCGTCGGTGATCCCGTTGTGGCCGTGGCAGCTCTAACCGAAGACCAAGCCGCCAATGCCGCAGCCGCAGTCGAGATCGAATACGAAGCTCTGGCTACGATTAGCAGCGTCGAAGAAGCGATCAAATATTCTGACCCTCAGATCCACGACTACGCCGACGATGGCAACTTGCACAAAGTGGTCTCGATGAAGTTCGGCAACCCGGAAGGGGCCTTTGAGAAGGCTGATGTCATCCTGGAGGACGACCTCTTCTTTGAGGGGAACACCCATTTGGCCATGGAGCAACATGCCACCGTTGCTACGGCGGAAGCGGATGGCAAAGTAACTCTCTATAGCTCAACCCAAACGCCTCACTATCTCCACAAAGCGCTCACCAGAGTTCTGGGGATTCCTGCCAGCCATATTCGTGTCATCGCCGCTCCCAATGGCGGTGGTTTCGGCGGCAAGAGTGATCCTTTTAACCACGAAATCTGCGCCGCAAAGATGGCTTTGGAATTGGGGCGGCCGGTCAAGATTTGTTTGACCAGAGAAGAGGTCTTTTATTGCCATCGCGGTCGTCATCCGGTTCAGATGCATCTGAAAACAGGCTTCACCCGAGATGGCGAAATCACTGGCCAACATCTAAAGACGGCACTCGATGGTGGAAGTTACGGTAGTTACGGGGTGGCCAGCACCTACTATACCGGCGCCCTTCAAACTGTGACTTATAACGTACCCCACTATCAATTCGATTCGATTCGGGCCTTTACTAATAAGCCACCCTGCGGCCCGAAACGGGGACACGGAACACCCCAGCCTCGATTCGGTTGGGAAGTTCAACTCGACAAAGCGGCGCAGAAGTTGGGCATCGACCCGGCTGAACTTCGTTTGAAGAATTTGATTCAGCCAAACACAGTGACCGCCAACTACCTCAAGGTTGGGTCTGTGGGGTTGAAGCAATGCATCGAAGCGGTGATCGAAGGAAGTGGTTGGAAAGAACGCTATGGCAAGATGCCCAAAGGCCGTGGGCTTGGCCTCGCTTGTGGTTCTTACCTCACCGGTGCTGGTTTGCCGATCTATTGGAATCACATGCCTCATTCAGGGGTGCAGATCAAGTTAGACCGTTCTGGTGGTGTAGCTGTATTTTGTGGGCAAGCAGAAATCGGCCAAGGTTCTGACACTGTTTTGGCCGCCATCGTGGCCGAGATCCTTGGCATTGACATCATGCACATCCGTTTGTGCGTCGCTGACACAGATTTGACTCCAGTTGATCTGGGGAGTTACTCGTCGCGGGTGACGATTATGATGGGCAACGCCGCCATCGAAGCAGCCGAACGGGCCAAGGCTTTGATCGCAAGTGCTGTGTCTGAGAAACTTGATGTCCCGAAAGGACGATTAGGATTCGCCGAGGACCGGGTTTTTGACGTAGAAAACCCAGAAGTTGGTATGGACTGGCCCGATGCTGTCATCGCCGGAGAATCTAAGCACGGCACTTTGGGAGTGACGGGATCTTACACACCTCCACGATCTCCTGGCCGCTATCGCGGCGCCGGTGTAGGCCCTTCACCTTGCTATTCCTACAGCGCCTGTGTTTTGGAAGTTGAAGTCGATCCTGAAACTGGCCTCTATGAAGTGGAGCATGTTTGGATGGCCCATGATGTGGGGCAGTCAATCAATGCGGCAAGCGTCATGGGGCAAATCGAAGGCAGTATCTACATGGGGCTGGGAGAAGCTATGATGGAAGAATCAGCATTTCGTCGCCTTCCTAAGCGCATGTCCAATGCACTTGTGCACAAAATCCCGTCGATGCTCGACTATAAGAGCCCCACATTCTTAGACATGCCCAAGATGACTTCTTATGTCATTGAGGACCCTGACCCCAATGGACCGTTCGGCGCCAAAGAAGTGGGCCAAGGCCCGCTCTTGCCGATGATGCCTGCTCTGGCCAATGCCATCTTCGACGCCGTTGGTGTTCGGGTGGATCAGATCCCAATTGGCCCTCATATGGTGAAGAAAGCCATGGATGACTTAGCGAAGGGCAAGGAGGGGCGCTTCGGCCCAGGAAAGTTCCCGGATTACGAATTCGGTGAGGCCTTGAACGTTCCGACCCCAGAAGAGGGTGGCGATGGCAAAGCGACAAATAACGAAGCCCGAGGGTTGGCGGCTGATCGTGGCACCATGACCATCAAGCCAGTTGGAGGAAAAAAATCATGATGAGACTACCAGCTTTTAAGCTTGAACTGCCAACGACCATCGAAGAGGCCGCGGCTATTTTGGCGAAGGATCCAAGCCAGACTCGGTTGGTGGCGGGAGGAACAGATCTTTGGCCCAACATGAAACGACGCCATCAGTCCGCGGAGACCATCATCAGTATGGCCAAGATTCCCGATCTTCGGGGCATAGAAGGTGACGGCTCCGGTGAGGTGATCATCGGCGCCCTGACCACGATTTCAGATCTTTGCGAAAGCACCATGTTGGCGACCAAGTACCCTGGTTTCGCTCGGGCTGCCGCATCCATATCAGCCCCCGCTCTTCGGAATACCGGGACCATTGGTGGCAACCTTTGTTTGGACACCCGTTGCAACTACTACAACCAGACAGAAGAGTGGCGTCAGAGTATTGATTGCTGTTTGAAGGAAAGGGGAGAGGTGTGTTGGGTGGCTCCCGGGTCTGACCGTTGCTGGGCTACCTCGTCCACAGACTCGGCTCCCGTCCTTTGCGCCATGGGGGCAAAGGTGAAGCTCGTCTCCGCTGAAGGGGAGCGGGTGATCGACTTGATCGACATGTATGTGGATGACGGCATCTCCTACATGACGAAACGCC